>PWSL01000118.1 GCA_003563255.1 Desulfonatronospira sp.
GTAGACCTGGACGGTGTACTGCTGAAGAGAACGTAAAATCCCGCCTTTCGTCTCTGCAAAGCGCAAACTTTGAATCAGTTCTTCAGCCTGTTCATCAAAGGGGATAATCACAGGGGTCATCTTTTGATCAATAATTTTAAAACGCTCGGCCACATCACGAAACGCCCAGTTTGGTTTTGGTATATTGAACTCTTCAAGAATTTTCTGCTTATCCAGGTGCTCTTGTCTGAGCCAGTAGGTTTCGGAAAAATAGTACTCGATCGCTTCTGGGGAAAAGGGGTCGTCTCCATGATGACGAAGCGTATTGCTCGCATTACCGGCCTGCTGTTTAAATGCAGGCGCAAGACCTTCTTCAGGCATGAAAACATAGACCTTGCCCAGACCGGAAAGCTCACCTTCACGGTTACAACGCCCAGCTGCCTGAACAATGGAATCAAGACCGGCATACTCCCTGATCACTTCCGGAAAACTTATGTCCACGCCAGCCTCAATCAATTGAGTACTGATCAACCTGCAAGGCGCACCCTGTTTCAAGCTATCCTTTATTTCTTTAAGAATATGGCTTCGATGAACCGGGCACATAAGAGCGCTCAAATGCTTTGCTCCTGCATGAGTGCTGATCATCTCATAAAGACTTGCAGCTCTACTCCGGGTATTTACGATGCATAGAACCTGCTCTCTGTCACACATAAAATCCGCAACCTGTTCCAGGGAAAGAGTTCCTGCATCTTCTAAGCTGGTTCTGAGAAATTTTTTATGCATCTGCTTTGGGTCTGGGGCGATTTCCCTGATTCCTTCCAGCCCATGCTTAAAATCATCACGTTTGTTCAAGGCAGGTTGAGTTGCAGTACAAAGGACAATGCTGGCTTTGTAATTTCTGGCCAGCTCATCAAGGGCTTTCAGACATGGCCTGAGATATTCCACAGGAAGCATCTGGGCCTCATCCAGAATTACTACAGATCCGGTAAGATTATGCAGTTTTCTGCACCGAGAGGGTTTTGCTGCAAATAGAGATTCAAAAAACTGCACATTAGTAGTTACTACTACAGGAGAATCCCAATTTTCACAAGCCAGCCGGTGCCGCAGGGCTGATCCATACTGATCCTTATTCTCGTCAAAAATTCCATGATCAAAATTGCTGTGATGTTCAATAACCGCATCTGGAGGAAAAATATCTCTAAACACCCTGGCATTCTGTTCAATGATTGAAGTATAGGGAATAACATAAACAATGCGTCTGAGGCTGTGCTTAAGGGCATGCTCCAATGCAAAGGCCATAGAGGTTATTGTTTTGCCTCCACCGGTTGGGATGGTCAGAGTAAATAGACCTGGCTCCAGGCCTGCCTGATTTAATGAATGGTCAAGAATATGCGCTCTCAACAGATTCACTTCAGTGTCGGCAGTAAACGTTGCAAGTTTTGCGTCAAGCTTTTCCTGGAGAACTTTAAGGGATGGACCAGGACTGCGAAATTTTGCCTTTTTGGGATCAAGAAAAGCCTCAGTGTCCAGAAAATCTGCATCCACAAGGGCTGAAAAGAGCATCCGAACAAAAAAAGTGAGTTGGAAGGCATCTCTGGGCTGAAAACCAAGTTGAGGTATTTCTAAACCGGAAAGAATGTGTTGGGCACCAGCAGGCAGATCGACAGCCTGCTCAACCAGGTCTTTGAGAGTGGCTCCCCCAGACATGCTTGAATATCCGCCATTGGGCAACCCCCCATGATGCCCTGCGATGCAGTAACTCAAAAGCTTACCAGGATTTTCCAGCTTATTATTAGCCAGTTTAGCCCCGACCCCTTTATGATCAACTCTTCGGGCAGACTGCTTTACCAGCTTGTCTTGGAATTCCAGCCGATACTTTCCTACATCGTGCAGCAGACCGGCCAAGCGGCCCCAACCAGAAGCATTGAACTTTTTGGTGAATTTTTCTGCCAGATCGCTAACATTATACAGGTGCTCTTCAAGGATCTGCCAATCCTCAGGCCCCTTGTTTTCAACGGTATGTGCATAATATTGCATATTTTACTCCAGCCACCGATCTAAAGAGGGACATGCATCTTGCTAAAATTTCACTTCTCGTTTTTGACTCATATGATTTATTACAAAGACTTCCTGTTTCAAGTTTCAAAAAAAGACCAACTCAGACAACTAACGGGGATGATTCCACAATTCAATGTTTGCAAAAGTCTTTTTACGAAACCTGGGACAGTCCCTACGAACATCCATATACAAGACTCATCATTTAATCCAGATTGGTAAGAAATACCTCTCATCATAGTTAAGTCCAAGCGAGGGACTGACCCACTGCCATGCGCGCAGCCCTGATCTTTGCCGGAACAGTTTGTTATTTTTTTATTACATAATATGAGCAGCAAGGCCTAACACTACAGCGAAACTTCAAAAATTTACAACCTGTCTCCTGGAACAGTTTGTTATTTTTTTATTACACATAATATGAGCAGCAAGGCCTAATAAGCTTCAGTTGACAGCAAAGAATAAATCTCCATGAACAATTTCTCGACTTTGGCCCTGGATGATCCGCCGGCATTACTCCCACTCACGGACCTGGTTCGGGCGTTTTTTTCCTTGAATCCTGATGATCTTTTCCGGGATGGCTGTTTCATTTTCGGGTAAAGGATTGTCACGTTTTTCCCTGCCCATACCTGTTACGCTCTTTAAACCGGCCAGCACAGCTGAACCAGACAGAGCAGCAGAGTCAGAGTAGTGATCAAACCAAGGCAGGCCATATTCGGAGTATTGCCTGGCAGTAGGCGGAACTGTTGGAGGCTTGCTGCCGGTAATGGCCGTCCACATTTCAGAATTGGCCAGGTGGACAAAGCAGCGTGAAGACGTGCTCAGATCCCAGTCAAAGAGTTCATACTCATCCTCGTATATCTCCTGGTGCATCCTTCCCCCGGGAGCCAGGCCCATGTCAGGGGCGCTAAGACAATATGCAGTAGGCGCTGCCTCGACAAAAGCAACAAATCTTCCCTGCATGTCTTCCTGCTCAGGCCAATATTTTTCAAAGGCCTTTCTTTTCATGGGGTAAACCTGGATCTGCAGTCCTCCAATATCTTCTGCGCCGGTGATCTGACCTTCAGCAGTGTAACCCTCGCCAAGGGGCATGGCTACAAACTGCCGGACCACCCCTTGTTCTATGCAGTATCCGTCCAGCCAGGGCTGATCCGGGATTACCATGTAGTTCTGGGGTTCCCTGGAGATTACGTCAGACCATGGCCGGCCTGTTACTGCACAGATTTTGCCTGCAGCGATTTTAATTACAAAGGGGTATTCTGTTCGGTGCTCCCTGATCCAGGTGGATTCAAAATTGATCCACATGGCTTCAGACTGATAGATAGGCAGCATAACCCCGCCCCGCTTTATCCAGGCTTCAGGCAAATTATCCTGGTAATCATCAACGTGTTTCAAAGGAAACCTGCCCAGCCCCGGAGGCAGTGGGTAATCATTGCCGTCATCCGGAATGCGCAGGGTTTTTTGAAAAGAAATGCAAAGCCTGGCCTCTGGGTGAATCTCTGGAAAAGTAAAAATCAGCTCATTATCCCTTTCTTCTATCATTTCCACCTCCCTGTCTTTTTAAAATTTAGACCAACCACTTTCGAGTACATTTTGGAAGTTTTGCATCAGATGTCAGCCTGTCAGCTTTGCTTCCACTCATCCTGAAAATAAACCGGCACTTTTTCCAGTCTGCACACCCTGATGGTATGGCCGGTGCCTCCGGATTCAGTGTCAGCCGGATCGACATAAAATAGAGCCGCAACTGGTCTGGTCAAAAAAGGCGGACATCCCGCCGCTTTAATGGTATCGCGCAGGAGATAGCCGGCCTTGACTGCCACCTTGGGAGGCAGATTTGTCCTGCCCAGGATGCTTTTGTGCCTGGGTGAAGCCTGCAGGGCTTTTTGGATAATTGCCGGGTGATGCTCTGAAGGCAAGGCATCGGGATAAATGTACTCTGCACCTGAAAACATGTGTTTTTTCCTGTGGCCTCTGTAGGGTGCAAGTATCTGCAGCCTTGATGGATCCACCGAGGCCACCCCCCGGGAAAAGGCATAATCTGATCCGGATGCATTGCCTGATCTGAAAGTCACGTGTTTAAAATCTCCGGCCAGACTGCGGGCTGTTTCAAATGCTGACTGCTGTTGCCCGGCAGGTATGCTTCTTCTTCCTTCCATAAGGATAACCGGGTCAGCCATGGTGTTGAGCAGTGATTTGAGTTCATCGAAGTCCATTTCCGCCTCCAGATAGTCCTGACAACGGTATTGCCGACTGTTGAACTTGTCTCGGTTATGTAAATATTTCCATCGCCTGGAATGAGCTTTTTCAATCAGTGGTTTAGAATAGATCGGCATATCCTTTGATTTCGTTTTTCAGGATGGGGTCATGCTCTTTTGGGGCTGCTGTTTCCTGAGAGTTGTCCTGCATATATTCA
>PWSL01000387.1 GCA_003563255.1 Desulfonatronospira sp.
CGCGGCGGGGGGAGCACCTGAGCTTAGTGTCCAAAAATGAAACAGTCCCAGTGCCAAGTGCTGAACCCCCGTCATGGCTCAAATTTTTCTTGTTTTTTGTGACAGGGTTTCAGGAGTAAGCCACTAAACAGATACCAAAAAATAAATTCCGGGAGAGCCAGTCCCCGTGCTTTCCTTAAAAGCGCTAACCAGATACTTTTATTGACTTTTTATTTTTTAATATTTGTTAAAACAGGTCTTGACTTATGTATGCTTGTGCATGTTATAAGAAATCATAAAGCAAATGAGTATCATCGTAAATCATTATCAATTGGCAAAGGGGGTAAAGTATGAGCGCGGAAAAAGTAGGCGCGGTCATGGTTGTCGGAGGAGGAATCGCCGGTATCCAGTCAGCCCTGGATCTGGCTGATGCCGGGTATTATGTCTATCTTTTGGAGAAGTCTTCCGGCATAGGCGGGGCCATGGCTCAGCTGGACAAGACTTTTCCAACCAACGATTGTGCAATGTGAATTATTTCGCCAAAACTGGTCGAGTGCGGTCGGCACTTGAATATCGAGCTTTTGACCCTGGCCGAGGTGGAAGGAATCAGCGGCCGGGAAGGTAATTTCAACGTCAAGGTGCGCCAGAAATCGCGCATTATTGACATGGATAAATGTATAGCCTGTAACCTGTGTGCGGAAAAATGCCCCAAGAAAGTTCCGGACGAGTTCAATGAGGGGCTGGACAAGCGCAAGTCGGCATACATCAAGTACGGGCAGACCGTACCCCTTAAGTACGCCATTGAAAAGGAGACATGTATCTTTTTTGTCAAGGGCGGCAACAAGGGCAAAAAAGGCAAGGGCAAATGCCGGGCCTGTGAAAAGTACTGTCCCACCGGGGCCATTGACCTGGACCAGGATTTCCAGGACGAAATCAAGGAAATAAGCGTCGGTTCGGTCATTTTGACCCCGGGATTCAAGCCCTTTGACCCTTCCGCGTTTGATACCTATGCCTATACCCAGTTCAAGGACGTGGTCACCAGTATGGAGTATGAGAGGCTTCTCTCCTCCAACGGTCCGTGCATGGGACATCTCACCAGGCCTTCCGACGGCCAGGAGCCCAAAAAAATCGCCTGGCTGCAGTGCGTAGGCTCCAGAAACATCAATAAATGCGACAACGGTTACTGTTCCTCGGTCTGCTGCATGTACGCCATCAAACAGTCCATGGTAACGGCGGAACATACCACCGGGGATACGGACCAGGCCATTTTCTACATGGACATCCGTACCCACGGCAAGGAGTTCGACAAGTATTTTGAGCAGGCCAAAGAAAACGGTGTGCGATTTGTCCAGAGCCGCATTCACACAGTTTACCCCGGCCAGGACGGTTGCGGGGTAAAGGTGGAGTACTTCAATGACCAGACCGGGGAGAGGGTCAAGGAGGAGTTCGACCTTTTGGTTCTGTCTGTGGGCCTGGAAAACTCCAAGAGTTCTGTTGACCTGGCAGAGGTGCTGGGAGTGGAGCTGGACAAGTATAAATTCGCGGAAAGTTCCAGCTTTGCCCCGTCAGCCACCAACGTCCCCGGCATTTATGCCAGCGGCTGCTATCAGGGGCCCAAGGATATCCCCCAGTCGGTAACCGATGCTTCCTGCGCCGCTGCCTCGGCTTCCATATCCCTTAGCAGTCAGCGCGGAACCCTGACCCAGGAAAGGACATTCCCCCCGGAAAAAGAAGTGGCCGGAGAAGAGCCCAGGGTGGGCGTCTTTGTGTGCTCCTGCGGCATCAATATCGCAGGCACCATAGATGTCAACGAGCTGGTGGAATACTCCAAGTCTCTGCCCAACGTGGTCATGGTGGAAAACAATCTCTTTTCCTGCTCCCAGGATACCCAGGTCATGCTCAAGGACAAGATCCAGGAGCACAATCTGAACCGGGTGGTGGTGGCGGCCTGTACTCCCAGGACCCACGAGCCTCTTTTCCGGGAGACCATGAAGGATGCCGGGCTTAATGAGTATCTGTTTGAAATGGCCAACATCCGCAACCAGAACAGCTGGGTGCACGGCAAGGAGCCTGAAAAGGCCCTGGACAAGGCCAGGGATCAGGTACGCATGGCGGTGGTCAAGGCATCCATGCTCCAGCCCCTGGAGCACCTCTCGGTGAACGTCAACCAGAGCGCCCTGGTTGTTGGAGGCGGTCTCTCTGGCATGGTCAGCGCCCTGGGACTGGCGGACCAGGGATACGAGACCATCCTCCTGGAAAAGGCGGACAAGCTGGGCGGCAACGCCTGGAACCTGGCCTCCACCTGGCGCGGGGAACAGATAAAGCCCTACCTGGAAGATCTTATTTCCAGGGTAGAAAACCATTCCAGTATAAAAGTATATAAAAACGCCCAGCTCAAGACCAATAAGGGCGCTGTGGGCGATTTTGTAAGTGAAATAGAAGTAAACGGCGAGAAAAAGGCCATAAAGTACGGCATAGCTGTCGTCTGCACCGGGGGCCAGGAACACAAACCCCAGGAATACCTCTATGGCCAGGATGAGCGGGTTTTTACCCACCTGGAATTCGACCGGGAGATGTCCGAGCATGCACCAGCCCTGGACAAGGCCAAAGGGGCCGTGTTCATTCAGTGCGTGGGCTCCCGCGAGCCGGACAGACCCTACTGCAGCCGGGTGTGCTGCACGCATACCATGCATTCGGCCATCAAGCTCAAAAAGGCCAACCCCAAAATGCCTGTATATGTTCTTTACCGGGATATCAGGACTTACGGTGCCCGGGAGGACCTGTACAAAGAGGCCCGGGAACTGGGGGTCGTCTTCATCCAGTACGATCTGGACAACAAGCCCAGAGTCAGCAAGGACGGGGACGACCTGGTGGTGATGGCCAGAGACCACATCCTGTACCGGGACGTGGAAATAAGGCCAAGCTATCTGGTACTGGCCTCGGCTGTTGTACCCACCGAACATAAGAACCTGGTGGAGCTTTATAAGTGCGGGCTCAACAGCGAGGGATTCCTGCAGGAGGCCCATGCCAAGTTAAGGCCTGTGGACATGAGCGTGGACGGCATGTTTCTGGCGGGACTGTGCCACTACCCCAAGCCTGTGGACGAGTGCATCGCCCAGGCCCAGGCCGCGGTTTCCAGGGCATCCACCATCCTGTCCAGATCAGTAATGCCCCTGGACTCCATTAAGTCCTTTGTTACGGAAAATTGTGACGGCTGCGCCATATGCGTGGACACCTGCCCTTACGGGGCCATTGGTCTGACAGACTACGATGTGGAGGGTGTTCAGCACAAAAAAATCGAAACCAACAAGGCCCTGTGCAAGGGGTGCGGCATCTGCGAAGCCACCTGCCCCAAGCAGGGAGTGTTTGTGCACGGTTTTACCAATGAGCAGCTCAGGGCACAGGTACATGCTGCCCTGGAAAATGTCTAAAAAACCAAGGAGATATAACGATGGCTGAACATAAAGAACCTGTCATTGTGGGATTTCTCTGCAACTGGTGCGCTTATGCCGGAGCTGACCTGGCCGGCGTGTCCAGGCTGCAGTATCCGCCCAACATGCGTGCCATCAGGGTCATGTGCTCCGGGATGGTTCATCCCAACCTGGTGGTGGAGGCCCTGGAAAAAGGCGCCGACGGCGTCCTGGTCCTGGGCTGACACCTTGGTGAATGTCATTACCTGGATGGTAATCACAAGGCATACGCCAGGGCGCAAGCCATAAAGCTGGTACTGGAAGACCTGGACATCGACCCCGAGAGGTTCAGGCTGGACTGGGTATCTTCAGCAGAGGCACCAAGGTTCGCCAAGGTGGTCAATGAATTTACCGAACAAATCAAGTCCCTGGGGCCCAATCCCCTGCGGGTCAGCAAGGAAACCCAGAGCGCCTAGCGCTCCAGGTCCTTTCATTTCCTTAATGGAGGTATTTATATGACCAAGGTAACAGTAGCCGAAGAATGGCTGAATGCCTGTGCAGGCTGTGAAATAGCCATATTGAACGTTGGCGATGTCCTGGTGGACCTACTGGTGAACAACCTGGATTTTGTGCATATCCCGGTCATCCTGGACAAGAAGTATTTCGGGCAGACCGGTGAGGAAGAACATCTGAGCATCCCCGAGGCGGTGGTGGGCATTGTCTCCGGCGGGGTCAGAAACGAGGAGCACAAGGAAGTCCTGCTGGAGATGCGCAAGAAATGCCAGATCCTTATAGCCCTGGGAACCTGCGCCACCGACGGCGGCATTCCGGCCATGATCAACATGTATTCCGACGAGGAGTTGAAACAGTTCTATTACAAGGATTCGCTCACAACCGATCCAGCGGAATATCCAACCGAGCATATTCCACCGCTTCTGGACCAGTGCTATGCCCTGGATGAACTGGTCAAGGTGGACCTGTACCTGCCAGGATGCCCGCCGCATCCGGACTGGATCGCCGGGGCCGTCCTGGCCCTTCTGGAAGGCAAGACCGAATACCGGATGCCGGAAAAGTCGGTCTGTGATTCCTGTCCCACCATAAGAGAAAGCAAGAAGGGACTTGCAGACATAAAGCGCATGCTGTCCGCCCCGGAATTCGACCCGGAAAAGCCCCTGGACGAGATGCGCTGTCTGCTGGAGCAGGGTTTTCTGTGCCTGGGTCCTGTCACTGGAGTTGGCTGTGGCGGACATAAGGGGGCACCCAGGTGTATTTCCGCCCGGGTTCCCTGCCGGGGTTGTTACGGTCCTGTCAGAAAAGGTGCCAAGCCTCTGGTGGATTACATGGGGGCCCTGGCTTCTGTGGGGTTTGATCCAAACAAGATGCCCGACCGCCGGGGATACCTGGCCCGTTTTTCCGGGGCCCACGGCACACTCAAAAGACCCGTTAGGAGGTAGACATGGGTAAGACACTGAATATAGCTCCCATAACCCGCATCGAGGGGCATGCCAGCGTGGCTGTGCACCTGGACGATACCGGAAATGTTTCCGATGCCAGGCTGCATGTGCTCTCCCTGCGCGGGTTTGAACAATTCGTACTGGGCCGTCCCGTAGAGGAGGTGTCCAGGATAGTAACCCGCATCTGCGGGATCTGCCCCTGGCAGCACCACCTGGCTGCCAATAAGGCTGCGGATGAGTGCCTGGGACTGGAACTGCCCCCCACGGGCAGAAAGCTCAGGGAACTTTGCCAGATGATGGCCTATATCCCGGACAAGATCCTGCATTTCTATTTTCTGGCTGCTCCGGATTTCGTCCTGGGCCCGGATGCGGATTATTCCGTGCGCAACGTGGTGGGCATCGTAGGCGCCAACCCGGAACTGGCCAAAAAGGTAGTGCACATGCGCTACAAGGCCCAGATGATGCTGGAAAAGTTCGCCGGCAAGGTCATTCATCCTATTGCCGGTGTGGTGGGTGGTTTTTCCAAACCCCTCAAGGAAGAAGAGCGAAAAGAGATCCTGGAAGGCATCCAGGAACTCAAGGAGTTCAGCCTGTTCACCATCAAGTTCGCCCGGGAAGAGGTTTTTCCCAAGTACCTGGATGCAGTCAAGGTCCTGGGAGTGTTCCCTTCCGGCTACCTGGGTACTGTTCGTCCTTCGGACGGCGCTCTGGAACTCTATGACGGAGAACTAAGGCTCATGGACCAGAATGGAGAATATGACCAGTTCAAGTACTCAGAATACATGAACTACATTGGCGAACATACCGAACCATGGTCCTATCTCAAGTTCCCCTACGCCAAGAAATGGGGTGCTCTCAAGCTGGACGAGAACGATCCGGTGGGCGTATACAGGGCCAACACCCTGGCCCGGATCAATGTCTGCGACAGGATGGCGACTCCCCTGGCCCAGGAGGAACTGGACATTTTCCGCAAGGAATTCGGGCGTCCCACGCACCTGACCCTCTTATACCACTGGGCCAGGCTCATCGAGCTGGTTCAGGCCAGTGAGCGGGCCGAGGAGCTTTTAAACGACCCTGAAATCACCGGCCGGGAAATCCGTTGCCAGGATATCCAGCCCAGGGCCGGTGAAGGGGTTGGATGTGTCGAGGCGGCCAGGGGTACACTGCTCCATCACTTCAAGACGGATGAGAACGGCTTTGTGACCATGGCTAACATGATAGTGGGCACCACCCACAACAATGCCCCCATGAACCTCTCGGTGCGGCAGGCGGCCAAGGCGGTGATCAAGGACGGCAAGTACGATCAGGGTCTTTTGAACCGGGTGGAGATGGCCATACGCGCCTACGACCCGTGAATGAGCTGTGCCACTCACCGCCTGGATGGCGGCGTAAACGTAGAGCTCTCAGTTATTGATTCCAGCGGCAACGTCCTGGAGACCATGGGCAAATAATTCAGCATTTGTCAGTTCCCTGAAAATTATGCTGCGGTATTGTTAGACAGGAGCTGACAAATAGTTTATAAAAGGCCGTCTTCACCCTGGTGAAGGCGGCTTAATTTTTTTGTTTGCGGGGGAGAAATGGACTGGTCCATGATGTTTGATTCCAGAGTGGTGATTTTCGGATGCGGCAACACCTTGTACGGCGATGACGGCCTGGGGCCGCTGGTTGTCAAGGCAATTCAGGAACGAGGCGGACTTGGTGAAGACGTGGCCTGTATTGACGCGGGCACTTCCATAAGGCCCCTTCTTTTTGATCTGATACTCAGTCCCAAGCACCCGGAAAGAGTGATAATAATCGACAGCACCACCGACCATGACCTGGCCCCCGGCCAAGTAAAAGAAATTGATATCACAGGGGTGGATCCCAAGAAGATCGCCGATTTTTCCATGCACCAGTTTCCAACCACCAACCTTTTAAAAGAGCTGCAGGAAACCACGGAAATCAGGCTCAATATCATAGTGGTCCGGGCTGCACATATCCCGGAAAAAATGCAGGAGGGCTTAAGCCCCGAGGTGCAAAAGGCCCTGGATGAGGTGCAGGAGAAGGTATTGCAACTGGTCAACCGTAAAGTTCAATAGCACCACAGCGAAACTTATGACTGACCTCCGGGGACAGGCAACCGGCCCCTTCTTTATAAAATCCGTCAGTTTTCTGTCAGAAATATTAAGTGCGGGGGGCCAGTCCCCGGAGGTCAATAATAGGTAACCATTCAGGGAGTCCTCGGTGTTGATTACTGGCACCAGGCCCTGGGGACTGTCCCCTGTTATGTACTAACTGTGCAGGGTCACACAACATCGCGTCTGTATTTTTTGTATTTGTGCAGAAAAGGTGTCGCGGGGACTGGCTCCGGGCCGATTGCGGCATCCCCTGAATGGTTACAAAATAATTTTTGCGGTAGTATTGACCCCCTGCCCAGAATAAATAATCAACCTCGTGTTCCTCCAGGACTTATTTAGGCTAAATGGTAAAACAGGAAAATATCCGTAATTTCAGCATTATCGCACATATAGATCACGGCAAGTCCACCCTGGCCGACAGGATACTGGAACTTACCGGTCTTTTGACTGACCGGGACAAAAAAGAGCAGTACCTGGACCGGCTGGACCTGGAGCGGGAACGCGGAATCACCATAAAGGCGCAGACTGTGCGCATTCCATACCGGGCCAGAGACGGCCGGGATTATATCCTGAACCTGATAGACACTCCGGGCCACGTGGATTTCTCTTACGAGGTGTCCAGGAGCCTGGCGGCCTGCGATGGGGCACTGCTGGTGGTTGATGCCACCCAGGGGGTGGAGGCCCAGACTCTGGCCAATGTCTACCTGGCCCTGGATCACGACCTGGAAATAATCCCGGTTCTGAACAAGATAGATCTGCCAAGTGCTGACCCCCTGCTCATAGCCGAAGAAATCGAAGAGATAGTGGGGCTGGACTGTTCCGACCTGTCCCTGGTCAGCGCCAAGACCGGGGATGGGGTATCGGATCTCATGGAAAAGATAGTTCAATTGACTCCGCCTCCCAGAGGAAGCAATGATGCTCCTCTCAAAGCCCTTATCTTTGATTCCTGGTATGATTCTTACCTGGGGGTGATGGTTCTGTTTCGTATTCTGGACGGATCCATTCAGCAGGGCCAGGAAATAATGATGTTTTCCAACAGGAAGAGATTTGAAGTAGCCAGGCTGGGCATTTTTTCTCCTGGACCCAGGGATACTGACTGCCTGTACACCGGGGAGGTGGGTTTTCTTTGCGCGGGTATCAAGGACCTGAAGGAGGCCCGGGTGGGGGATACCATTACCAACCCTGCACGCCCTGCTCTCAGCCCTTTCCCGGGCTTCAAGAAGGTGCAGCCCATGGTCTTCTGTGGGTTGTACCCGGTGGAATCAGAGGATTACGAAGGGCTGAAGAATGCCTTGGAGAGGTTGCAGCTGAATGATGCTGCTCTGGAATTCGAGGCCGAGACGTCGCAGGCCCTGGGGTTTGGTTTCAGGTGCGGCTTTCTGGGGCTTCTGCATATGGATGTCATCCAGGAGAGGCTGGAGCGCGAGTTCCAGGTAAGCCTCATTGCCACTGCTCCCTCGGTGGTATATAAGGTACTCAGGTTGGACGGCCGGTTGCTGGAAGTGGACAACCCGGCCAACCTGCCACCGGTGCAGGAAATACTGGAAGTTCTTGAGCCTTACGTGCGCATGGAGATCCACGTACCCAACGAATTTGTTGGCAACGTGTTGAGTCTTTGTGAGGAAAAGCGCGGCCGGCAGAAGGATATGCGCTACCTCTCCTCCACCCGGGTGATCATCACTTATGAGATACCATTTGCAGAGATCGTCTTTGATTTTTTTGACCGCTTAAAATCCCTTACCAGGGGCTATGCCTCCCTGGACTACGAGGTTATGGATTTTCGCCGGGCTGACCTGGTCAAGATGGATATACTCATAAACCAGGAGCCCGTGGATGCCATGTCTGTCATTGTGCACCGGGAAAAGGCCTATCACAAGGGCCGTTCCCTGGCCTTGAAGCTTAAAAGGGTCATACCCAGGCAGCTTTTCGAGGTGATTATCCAGGCTACCATAGGCAACAAGGTTATTGCCAGGGAAAGAACCCCGCCCATGCGCAAAAACGTCACCGCCAAGTGTTACGGGGGAGACATAACCCGCAAGAGAAAACTTCTGGAAAAGCAGAAGGAAGGCAAAAGGCGCATGAAAAAGATGGGCAGCGTGGAGATTCCCCAGGAGGCTTTTCTGGCAGCCCTGAGTTCTGATGATTAATAAGTGATTGCCGCCTGGACAAAATGTGCAGGCATAAAAAAATATCAACAACAACCTTACAGGACGGAAATATATGAATCCCAGATGGCACAAGCTATTGAAAGAGTATGCAGAAGCCCTGATCATAGCCCTCATTCTGGCAATATTTATCCGGACATTCGTGGTACAGGCCTTTAAGATTCCTTCAGGTTCCATGCTTCCCACCCTGGAGATAGGCGACCACCTGCTGGTGACCAAGTTCAGCTACGGAATACAGATGCCTTTCATGGACAGATATATATTCGAATTCGACGGTCCGGAATTTCAGGACATAGTGGTGTTCGAGTTTCCTGAGAATCCTTCCAAGGATTTTATCAAGAGAGTCATAGGTACACCCGGGGATGAGATCTATATTGATGATAAGGAGTTGTATATCAACGGGGAAAAAGTCCAGGAGGAATATGTACAGTATGCTGATCAGCGGGTGGTGGACAGCCGCGACACTTTCGGGCCCAAGGTGGTGCCAGAGGGTAAATATTTTGTTCTGGGTGACAACCGGGACCAGTCCTATGACGCCAGGTTCTGGGATGATCATTTCGTGCAAAGGGAAAAAATTATCGGCAGAGCCTGGAGGATTTACTGGTCCTGGGAAGGTTTTTCTAATATCCGCTGGGACAGGATCGGAAGCAGGATACAGTGATTTTCAACGGCAGGCCCAATGTTCGCCAAGATTACCACTGCAGCACTCATAGGCATTGACGCCATCAGAATCGAACTGGAAGTGGATTATTCCAGGGCCGGTATGCCGGCGTTTACGCTGGTAGGCCTGGCCGAAGGAGCAGTCAAGGAAAGCAAGGAACGGGTCTTTTCAGCTCTGAAAAACAGTGGATATAAGCTACCTCCCGCCAGGATAACAATCAATCTGGCACCTGCTGACGTGCGCAAGGAAGGCAGCAGCTACGACCTGCCCCTGGCCCTGGGGCTGTTGGCCGCATCCGGCACTATTCCAGTGGAGAGTATACAGAACATTTTCATGTCCGGGGAGCTTTCTCTGACGGGAGAACTGAAGGCCATCAACGGCTCCCTGCCTCTGACCCTCAAAGCCAGAAACGATAATGCCGGAGCTGTGATGGTACCAAAAATAAACGCTCAAGAGGCGGCTGTTGTCCAGGAGATGCCTGTTTACGGCCTGGATAACCTGGCCCAGGCAGTGCGCTTTTTGAACGGTGAAATCAACCTGGCACCTGTACGCTTTGATATCGACACTCTGTGGCAGCGTGGATCTGCGTTTTTTGTGGACTTCTCTGAAGTCAAGGGACAGGACAATGCCAAGCGGGCGATTGAAATAGCTGCTGCAGGCGCACACAATCTGCTTTTCATTGGGCCTCCGGGCAGCGGCAAGACAATGCTGGCCCAGAGAATTCCCACAGTCCTGCCTCGATTGAGTTTTGAAGAGGCTCTGGAAGTGACAAAGATATACAGTGTGTCCGGCCAACTGGATCCGGATCAGGCCATGATAGTGCAGCGGGCCTTCAGAAGTCCCCATCATACCATATCTGATGCAGGGCTCATCGGCGGGGGGCATTACCCGCGTCCGGGGGAAGTCTCTCTGGCCCACAGGGGGGTACTTTTCCTTGACGAACTGCCGGAGTTTAAAAAGCATGTCCTGGAGGTCCTGCGCCAGCCCCTGGAGGATGGGGAGGTGACCATCTCCCGGGCGGCCATGTCCCTGCGTTACCCGGCTGATTTCATGCTGGTGGCGGCCATGAACCCCTGTCCATGCGGTTTCCTTACTCATGACCAGCACCCTTGCATATGCACCCCTACCCAGATCCAGCGCTATCGCTACCGCATATCCGGACCCCTTCTGGACCGAATCGACCTGCATATTGAAGTTCCGGCAGTGCCTTATGAAGAACTCAAAAAGGCCAGAAGCTCTATGGACTCAAAGGAGATGAGTACAAACATAAACAGAGCCAGACAGATCCAGGAAAAACGCTACCAGAAATTGCCCTTTCTTACCAACAGCCAGCTTTCGGGGAAATGGCTGTCAGAGTTCTGCTGTCTGGGTCAGGAAGAGCATGCCTTTCTGGAGACGGCTGTTCAGCGTCTGGCCCTTTCCGCCAGGGCACATACCAGGATTTTGCGTCTGGCCAGGACCATTGCAGACCTGGAAGGTGTGGAGCGTATCAACGCTGCTCACCTGGGAGAGGCCATCAACTATCGCAGCCTGGACCGCCAGGAGCAGATGGGCCTGTAACCCGGGGCTATTTTATTGGGGTCTTGATAGTCAAGGGTTATCGTTTAACACTCTGGATTTATTGCATTTATTTAAACTGCAGTATCACTACAGCGACACTTTATTTGAACTCGAAGGGGACTGGCACCCCCGCACTTATTTTTCCAAGAAATCGTAGACCATTTTAAAAATAAGTGCGGGGGAGAGCCAGCTCCCATGCCACATGTAAAGCCCTAAACAGATACAATATTTTTTTAACTCTCAAGGGGGGAATATATGCATGTAGTGGCTTTTAACGGCAGCGCCCGCAGGGATGGCAATACTGCAGGGCTTATCAAAATGGTGTTAAGCTCCATTGAAAAAGAAAATATTACAACAGAACATGTCCAACTGGGCGGTAAACATATCCAGGGCTGTATTGCCTGCGTCAAATGTTTCAAGAATAAAGACAGGCATTGTTCTGAAAAAGACGACATGCTCAATGAGTGTATAGATAAAATGCTGGCTGCTGACGGAATCATTCTAGGTTCGCCCACTTACTTTGCCAATGTCAGTACCAACATCAAGTCTCTGATAGACCGTGCGGGTCTGGTGGCCAAGGCCAATGAAGACATGTTCGCCCGCAAGGTGGGTGCGGCCGTTGTTGCTGTGCGCAGATCAGGAGCAATTCACGTCTTTAATTCCATAAACCATTTCTATTTGATAAATCAAATGATTATACCGGGATCCAGCTATTGGAATATAGGTCATGGTCTGCACCCGGGAGAAGTGGAAAAAGACGAGGAGGGCAGACAGACTATGGAAAACCTGGGAAAAAATATGGCCTGGCTGTTGCAGAAAGTTGGGGCATAGCAATTTTTTGATTCGCCTGCATGAGTCGGTTTTGTGGGCGCAGAGGACAGAAGGCTTATGACTGGTATGTGTATCAGGGAGTAAATCACTGAAATGATTTTTAGTCCGGGCTTTTCAGCCCGAGTTCAGGTTGGAAGGGATGCACCTTATAGCAGAATGGTTTAAACGGCATTTCGGAAATCAGCAGGTTGTTATACTTGTGGGTCTCCTGCTGTTTTTTTTCGGGGTTGTATATTTCTTCGGTCAAATGCTTCTGCCTTTTTTTGCAGGTCTGGTGATAGCCTATCTCCTGGACGGCATGGTCAAGATAATGACCAGGTATAGCATTCCCAGAATGTTGGCGGTTATCATTGTCTTTCTGGGCTTTCTTCTGCTTATGTTTTTCGGCTTTTTCTGGCTGGTGCCCATGCTTATCAAGCAGGTGACTCAACTGGTCCAGCAGTTGCCCTCGATGATATCCGAGGCCCAGATGCACCTGTTGCAACTACCAGAAAAATACCCGCACCTTGTCTCCGAAGAGCAGATTCAGGAAGTGATTTCAGCCCTGCGTGCGGAAGTGGCCCAGCTCGGTCAGCAGATTCTGAGCATTTCCGTGGCCTCTGTGGTTGGCCTTATAACTATTCTGGTATACCTCATTATTGTTCCTTTGCTTGTGTTTTTCTTTCTCAAGGATAAAGACCTGCTGCTGGCCTGGTTTACCAGGTTCCTTCCCCGGGAACGCTCCCTGGCGGTCCAGGTCTGGGAGGATGTAAATATTCAAATCTCCAACTATGTCCGGGGCAAGACCTGGGAGATTATAATAGTTTGGGGAGTAACTTTTATTGTGTTTTCATTTCTGGGGCTGCAATATTCAGTCCTCTTAAGTCTTGCTGTGGGACTGTCAGTGCTGATACCCTATATAGGGGCAGCAGTAGTGACTGTCCCTATAGCCCTGGTAGCCTATTTTCAGTGGGGATTCGGTTCCGAGTTTGTCTGGGTACTTGTGGCTTACGCCATTATCCAG
Organism: Desulfonatronospira sp.; assembly: GCA_003563255.1. Lineage (GTDB taxonomy): Bacteria > Desulfobacterota > Desulfovibrionia > Desulfovibrionales > Desulfonatronovibrionaceae > Desulfonatronospira. Next base: position 13,181 of record PWSL01000387.1, read on the forward strand.
GCCATTGACGGTAATGTCCTGGCTCCTTTACTGCTTGGAGAGGTTGTCAATATTCACCCTGTGGGAATTGTTGCTGCAATTTTTATCTTTGGCGGTCTGTGGGGTTTTTGGGGGGTATTTTTCGCAATCCCCCTGGCCACCCTGGTGCAGGCTGTGATTCGGGCCTGGCCCAGAGTAGATTATTTGAGTAAAAAGCCGGCAGTCGATCCTCCGCCGGATTCACAGGAAGTCTGATTGCGATTATATTTATCCCTACAGTGAATCTTTGTTTTCGCGTATCTGTTTAGCGCTTTGCATGTGGCATGGGGGCTGGCTCTTCCGGGACCCACTTGTAGCAAAAAATGAGATATTTTAAGCACAAAATGATGCTCAAGTGGGTCCCGGAGTGCCTGTCCCCTGCTTTCCTTAAAAGCGCTAAACTGTTACGTTTTCGCGAACAGATGCGATTACAGCAATCGAATGTGTAATGCGTGGTCTTGACCAACTTTATGGAGAATCATTATATGATACTTCGAGGTACTACTATTCTGGCTGTTAAAAAAAACGGTCAGACGGCTATGGCCGGCGACGGACAGGTGACCATGGGTCAGGCCGTTGTAATGAAACATACAGCCAGAAAGGTGCGGCGCATGTACAAGGACAGTGTTCTGGCTGGTTTTGCAGGGGCTACTGCGGACGCTTTCACCCTGTTTGAGCGTTTTGAAGCCAAGCTTGAGGAATACCGGGGCAACCTTCTTCGTGCCAGCGTGGAACTGGCCAAGGAATGGCGCATGGATAAATACCTTAGGCGTTTGGAAGCCCTGCTGGTTGTGGCTGACAAGAACAATGTACTCATTATCAGTGGAACTGGTGATGTTATCGAACCCGACGACGGCATAGCTGCCATCGGTTCAGGCGGACCATACGCTCTGGCAGCTTCCAGGGCGCTTATTTCAAATACAGACCTGAGCGCAAGCGATATAGTAACCCAGGGCATGCAGATAGCTTCCCAGATCTGTGTTTATACCAACAACAACATCATTACGGAAACAATTGATTAACAAGGAAAGCATTTGATGAGCACCACACTGACTCCCAGAGAGATAGTATCTGAACTGGACAAGTATATAATCGGCCAGCAGGATGCCAAGAACATGGTGGCCATTGCCCTGCGCAACAGATGGCGCAGGCAGCAGCTGGATCCGGAGATGCGCGAGGAGATAGCCCCGAAAAATATCATTATGATCGGCCCCACAGGGGTGGGTAAGACCGAAGTGGCCAGACGTCTGGCCAAGCTTGCCGGGTCGCCCTTTTTTAAAGTGGAGGCATCCAAGTTTACCGAGGTGGGTTACGTGGGCCGGGATGTGGAATCAATGATCCGGGACCTGATGGAGATCGGGGTCAACCTGGTCCGTTCCGAGGAGAGGGAAAAAGTGCAGGCCAAGGCCGAGACCAATGCCGAAGAGAGGCTTTTGGACCTTTTGCTGCCTCCAAAAAAGGCACCTGAGGGCCAGCAGGCAGGCCAGGGTTATCAGGGACAGCAGCAGGTTTCTTTTCAACTTGAGACCCCGGGCAGGCAGGAGAGAGGTCCAGGCGCAGGGGAACAGGCCCGGGCAGATGAAAACAGGACCAGGGAAAAACTGCGCAAGCTGTGGCGTGAGGGACGTCTGGACGATCGCACTGTCGAGGTGGAGGTGCAGACCGGCTCCAATGTGGAAATCATGTCCATGCCCGGTATGGAAGACATGGAGATGCAGTTTCGGGACATGTTCAGCCGGGTATTTCCCAAGAAAAAGAAGACCAAGAAGGTCAAAGTCAAGAACGCTTACGAAATTCTGTTGCAGGAGGAAACCGAGCGTTTGGTGGACATGGACAAGGTCACCGAAATAGCCAAGGAACGCGTGGAACAAAGCGGGATCATATTTATCGACGAGATTGACAAGGTGTGCACCAGTGAAAAATCTTCCAGGGCGGATGTGTCCAGGGAAGGTGTGCAGCGCGATCTCCTGCCGGTGGTGGAGGGGTGCGTGGTCAACACCAAGTACGGCATGGTCAGAAGCGATCATATACTGTTTATTGCAGCGGGAGCATTTCACTATGCAAAGCCTTCAGACCTGGTTCCGGAGTTGCAGGGTAGATTCCCCTTGCGGGTGGAATTGTCGGCCCTGACCGGGGAAGACTTTTACCGCATCCTTACAGAGCCTCAGAATGCCCTTACCAGGCAGTACAGGGCTCTTCTGGAAACAGAGGGAATAAGCCTGGAGTTTTCTGATGAAGCACTTGTGGAGTTGTCTTCTTTTGCCCAGAAGGTCAATGACGAGACAGAGAATATCGGGGCCAGACGTCTTTACACCATCATGGAAAAGTTGTTGCAGGACCTTTCTTTCAAGGCTCCGGAACTAGCAGGGCAAAAGATCAGCGTGGACAAGGAATACGTCCAGGAGCAGCTCAAAGATGTGCAGGAAGACCGGGATTTGACCCGCTATATTCTTTAGAACCATCAGCATTTTTCGGGGTGTAGACTGGAAGCCCGGACAGTAACCATTCATGGGGATGCCGAAACCGGCCCGGGGACAGTCCCCGCGACACCTTTTCTGTACAAATACAAAAATTACATACGCGGTATCTGTTTAGCGCTTTGCATGTGGCATGGGGACTGGCTCTTCCGGGACCCACTTGTCCCAAAAAATGAGATGTTTTAAGCACAAAATGATGCTCAAGTGGGTCCCGGAGTGCCTGTCC
>PWSL01000216.1 GCA_003563255.1 Desulfonatronospira sp.
GTTCATGGCAGAATCATGGCACGGTTTGATGAAAATGAGCAAGTTGAATACTCGAGAGACGCGATTGTAGGACAGGCTTTAGCCGTAGATCTGCAGGATGACAGGATTCCGGATAAATATGTAGAAGTTTTCAGACCTTGTGATCTTTTTCCCAAAAGAGATAATGTGTTGATTTATGCCCAGAAAATCGAACACCCATCAACAAAAGAGGCTTTGGGAGTGCTTTGCCTGTGCTTTAATTTTGAGGAAGAAATGGATGGAATTTTTATTGATCTTCTGGGGCATGACCGTGCTGACAAACCTCTTTTATGTATAATTGATGAACAGAATGTGGTGATAGCTTCAAGCAATCAGGATCTCGTGTCAGTTGGAAACAGGGTACAGCGGGTTCTGGATGAGGATTTTAAGGTGGTAAGCTATCAGGGTAGTCCATTTTTAAGCACTACCGTTGTTACTGATGGGTACCAGGGATTTTTCGGACTGCCCTGGTATGGCCATGCCATGATTGCTCTGGACAAGGCGTTCAATGAAAAAAAAGATGATAAACAGGAGCATGAATCCATTGTATCCAGACTGGACCAGTTCGCGCTTGGATTGACAAAGATTAAGCATGAGGCTCGAGAAGTTCTCGACGACATGAAAAATGACGGTATGAACGGTCAGGTCAAGGCGGCAAGGTTTCAGGCTGACGGTTTTGTGGAAGTACTTCGTTTTGTGGGTGAAATTGGTGATGAAATAAATGATATTTTTTCAGCATCCATTCAGAGCATGCAGGAAAAGATTGTTTCCACGCTCTTCACCGAACTTTCATTCAGAGCTTTTCAGGCCAACAATATTGCTGATCGAAATCTTTATGAACGGGCCAATGATGTCTGCTGGTGGGCTTTGACACCAATGTTTCGCAGCCTTCTGGCTTTACTGGAAGAACGCAAAAGCCTTGACCGTGATGATCTGCATAAACTGACGAGAAATCTGCAATATATTAACAACCTCTATACACCGTACCTGCGTCTGGTCCTGGCTGACACCAAAGGTAAAATTACTGCAGTATCCAATCCTCCTGAAGAGCTTGAAGAACGTCGTGTCAATCAGGAACTGCCACGAGGGCAGGAATTTGTTGGGAAATATCTTGATCATCAGCTGGTGACTGCAGCCCTGGGACTTAAAAGCAGCAAGGAATATTGTGTTTCTGAATTTAACCCTTCCGAGCTTTATGGCGGGCGCCGGACATATATTTATTCAACAGCAGTAAGGCATCCTGATGACCTGAGCAGACCAGTGGGTGTCATACAGATTGTATTTGATTCTGAACCACAGTTTAAGTCCATGTTGGAAGATACCCTTCCCAGAGATAAATCCGGCGAGGTCTTGACAAACAGCTTTGCTCTTTTCTCAAATCGCAACAAAATGGTCATCTCATCCACATGTTCTCAATTCAGTCCCGGAGATAAAATTCCTCTGGAGGATCATTTTTTCAGCATGGCAAAAGGCAGACAGTATTCAGGAAGTACAGTACTGCAGGGGAATACTTACGCGGTTGGGTGTCAGGTCAGTGAAGGTTATCGTGAATACAAGGTCAAAGATGGCTATGTTAACGATGTTGTCTGTCTTGTTTTTTTAAGGTTGTGAGTAACAGTTCAGCCATCTGCTTAAGGCACGGGGACGGTTCTCCCGGTATGTATCTGTTTAGCGCTATTTTTGAAATTTGGGCCAAGCGCCTAATACGCATTTATGACCTTTGAATCCAATATGACATAAGGTGTCATGCACATATTTGCGGTCATGCCTCGTAACTTTGGGACTTTCCCGTGCGGCTCCGTCAACAAGATATGGACGTTCGTTTATAAAGACCTGGTCAGCCCTGCTGACGGTCAGGGCTTTTTTTTTGACACCTTTTCCATATGTCGCGCGATTGCGTCTCTTATCGCCGGGTGCGCCTTATTCAATACAGCAATTTCACAGTTGTCTATACTTTCACCGGCGTCACCGTCTATAGTATATTGATAACATCCGTCCTCCAGCTCAATGGGGTTATCGTCCGTTTCCTCAGAGCACTCAACCAGTCTCACGGAAACCTTGATTTTACACTTGCTCATTGGTAGCCTCTTTTTGGGTTTGAGATTGTGAACAGCCAAAACATGGCAAATATCCTTGACAATGTACAGCGATTCTTTCATGCTTTCTTGAATTTCAATAAAGTCCTTTCAGGCTTGCAGTCTTTCACAGCCCCACAGATAAAGCGAATGATCCATGATCTGAACCAGGAAAGCTCTCAGATACCGCTTTTCCTGCTCAGGCAGGGCTTGCGTATGTCAGCAGTCCGGAATGCCTGGCAGGCAGTGCAAAGAATGTGGTCTGGTGGTCCTTATACCAGGACTGTGTGCCATCAGTCTACCAGGATCCCTTTTCCATGACTGAAAAAGACGCCCTGTCCCAGGCAGGGGTTGTCCTGCCTGATCCGGGTAAGCAGGCAGAACATATCGCCCGGCGCTGGCAGCGCCCGCTTATGCTGGCCGAAAACACTCTTCTTCTGGTCTGTCCTGAAAGCAGTTCTTCCGGAGAGGAACAATTCCCCCATCCCATGTGGGACGAGCTTGTTGGCAGGATTAAAGATGATAAACAGGCATCAGTTCAACATTCCGGCGAAGCAGCTTGTCCCGGGCTTGAACCGGGAGCCGGAATCCAGGTTTTGACGGGTGTGAGTTACTCGCTGGTTAGGTCCTGGAGTGCCTGTCCCTTTGCTTAAAATGGGCTAAACGTAAACCTTCAGGGGGGGAGATATGCCAATTTGCCTGTCTGCCAGGCGGGTAATGCCCTGTGGGGATCTATATTCATCAAAACCGTGTGTGCGGAGCACCCGTGTGAAGCCTGAAGGCTTCCCGGGCCTAAGAAGATTTTTTTGGCACGGGCAACTTCGTTGCACACGGGCGGCTCTGCCGCTCACGGCTGGGGAGTACGCCTCAAGCCTATTCCCGGTGGCGATTGCTGGCACCCCCTGAATGGTTACGGCTAAACTGTTACGACAAATCAGAATAACAAGAATTCCTTTCTTATTCTGTTAATGGTGGGCAGGTCCGGTACAAAAGGGTTGGCTGGTGGTGAACCTGGCTTAAGTGGTTTAATTTTCAGGGGTATGCCGCCGATTTTCTGATTATAGGCAGCAATCATCAGATGCTCTAAGCTAAGGACATCCTGAACATTGTAGGCAAGAAGAGTTTCCAGAGACTTTACCTGGCGCTTTTTCTTGTAATCATACCATAAAAGCACGGCAAAATATCCGTCCATTTCTTGGAGAAATCCTGTCCGGCCTATACCCAGTTGCTGCTCACAGGACTTGAGACCACCGGAATAGCCAAGCCCCTTCAGGATGTACCTTAAGTCAAGATGAGCGTGCTCAAGACTTATTCCCAGATATTTCTCAATGAATGGGATATCAAATGTCTTGCCGTTATAGGTCACAATGACCTTGTATTCCATGATGTCATGCCTGAACTCATCCAGGTTTTTACCGTTGATGTAGTGCTTGATTTCTTTGCCGTCATACAGGGCAATGGTGGTGATAATATCCCCATAATCACCAATGCCGGTGGTTTCTATGTCGATATACGCTGTTGAATCCTGATACTCCCGGAACAGCCGCCACTGCTCTTTAGTTGGCAGATTGTCGCAGAAATATTTTGCCTCGCCATTTTGCATTTTATCTATGGACAGCTGAATATGCCTGCCAACTGTCTGCTGCCGGGCAGGCTTTAAAAATGCAGGAGGAGACTGGATGAATTCCTCCATGGTCCTGATGCCGGACGTCCAGATCTTTTTCTCAGTAAGCAGTCCAATGGTGGGAATGTGTACAAAACTATGATTAAGCATTGGTTTTCCATGTATGTGATTCGGGCTTTACCGGCAATCCAAGTAAAGTTTAATGTAGAGGGCTGTCTTTTACTGCTTTGCTAAGTGCCTCAGTTACCCAGGCGTTGAGACTGGTGCTATTTTTTCGAGCTTGTATCGCAAGGTTCTTATGAAGTTCAGGCCCAATTCGGATCAAAAATTTTCCAGAATAAGGCTTCTCAGGATTTTCACCTCGCTCAGCGCAAAATTCCCGGTAATCCTCTATGTATCTGTTTAGCGCTTTGGATGTGGCATGGGGGCTGTATGCCTCCGGGCAGGAAGCCATGCCACATGCAAAGCGCTAAATAGATACCCAAGGCGGGCTATGCCCGCAACCCAATAAAGAAAGGAGCTTTTTTGACAGGATTAACCACGCCAAAGACGCGTAGCAGGCATAGATTAAGAGATGGATTAAGAGAAAACCATTTTTGTCCTGGCTCCCAGTTTAATGCCCTTCGGGCTTGCTCTGCGAGCAATTAAATCACGCCACAGGCGTGACAGGCGGAAGCCAGGCCAAA
>PWSL01000499.1 GCA_003563255.1 Desulfonatronospira sp.
AATTGGGATAGCCTTCCAAAATATCCTCTATAGTGCTTCCTTCACCCAGCTTGCGAACAATTAATTCCACAGAAATTCGCGTCCCCTTGATAACAGGCTTTCCGCGAAGCACATCTGGATTTTAGCCATTGGGGTCTGACCCCAAGCTGTTTCTGTAAACATCCAGTATCATTGACGATACACAGCAATTTTCACTGAAGGCATGCGGAATTTTCTGTTATGCATTGATATCATTGATATTTTCCAGTTCAATTTCCCATTCAAACCTATTATCCAACCCCCCATATGCTGAATAATCTTCATTCGGGGCATGATCCGGGCCGCTGGGTGTCCCAGGCATACAAAATCAAGCTGACTTTTTGCACGTTTCGGGCCTGCCCGGCCTGCCCTGGTAAAGGCATGGGGTCTGACCCGCGTAAGCTCAAGTCCTTTTGTGAATTACGAGAGTGTCCTTCCACAATATTCGCAGGTATCGAAGCAGCTGAGCGTCTTGTCTGGTCAACAATGCCATATCGTTCGCTTTTGGGAAAATCAGATGTTATACGGTAAACTGATAAAACCAGCTCATGACTCTTCTGCCATACAAGTAGATCTTTCCAGTGCTTCATAACCTGCAACTTACAACTAACAACAGACAACCTATGTTTGGGCATGAGAGGCCTGGCCTTATGCTGCTTCCGAGAGCCACACTATAATTACCCCCACCCCGCCAAGTTCACACTCCGCGCTTGCCCTATGAAATACCTGCTCCGTGTACTTCCTGCCCCATGAAATACCTGCCTCGTGTACTCTCTTCCAGTACACTGGGGTCTTCTTATTTCATCGGGGCCGGACCCAAGCTGTAAACTTAAACCCTCAAGTTGACATTCCGTGCCGGACGCATTCAGTCAACTTAAGCCATCCGCCCCTGGATATGTGCATCCCAGCATCCCCTCCGGGGCGTAGGCCCCTATGGCTTCCTGCTCAGAAAGCTATCCAGTTCGGAGAGGCCGGAGTCCAGTATCCCAGCATTCCAGCATGCCAACCTTAAGTTGACACTTCGCGCCGGACGCGTTTTGTAAACTTAAGCCCCGTAATCCGTCTTTTTTTTTGGCGGTGAAACCAATTTTCTTTCTACCATGTACTATGCATGCTCAAAATCAAACGGTTGGTGTCTCACTCTCATTGGCACAGAGGGGAAAGGGGCCTAATCCACTGGAAAAAAAGCATCCGGCATGGATAAAGCCTGAGAAAAGACGCAGGTTTGAGCGCAAAAAAGCCATTATCCCGGCCATGATTTATGAAAATGAGTCATTTTGAGCACAAATTGATGCTCAAGTGGGTCTCGGAGTGCCTGTCCCCTGCTTTCCTTAAAAGCGCTAAACAGATACGTCGCTGTAGTGATAATAAGTGGAGGTTAATTCAGTTTTCCTGAGTATGAATATGGGTCGTTGCAGGGTCAGGCTCAAAGGCTGTTCAGGTAAAGCATGACCAGGGTATTGTAGTTGTTGTAGCTTTTTTTTTCCAGGGTTTTCAGGGCCATGAGGTACATGTTGATGGTTTCAATGCGCAGGACAGAACTGAAAAGGTCCACGTATACCTCTGACTGCACACTTTTTCTCAGTTCGTCGACATCCAGGATTTCCATGATATCCAGATGCTGACTATGCCTTTCTAAGGCCATGGAGTAAAGTGAAGCCAGGTAATTATGGTTTTTCTGCAGACCTTTTTTGATATCATTGATGATAACATTACGAAAAACCGCGTAATCCTGCCTGGAAAATTCAGAAACCCTGGTAAAGTAAGTAGCCAGATGTTCCAGGTAGATGAGCATGCCTCTCTTGAGAAGGGCGATGTCCTTTAAGACCAGCAGCAACAGACCTGCCTCATCATCAAAATTTTCCAGCCCGATCACCATCTCCCTGGTTTCCAGGGAAATGAAAACCGGATATGTTTCCGGAAAACTCTTGTCAAGGGCTACTCCACATATCTGGGCCCGGGCCTCGTCGTCCCAGGTCTGCCAGGCCACGCTGCCCTGGTTTCTGCTCTGTCCCCTGAACTTGTAAGGTAGGTGCAGGTTTATCCTGTCCCCCTGGCCCAGCACCTCCCGGCTTTGCAGCCAGTATGGGATTGCTATGCGTACCCCGTTCTGGCTGAAATCCTGAAGGATATACTGAAAGGGCTGATAATCCTCATCTCTGGAAGCCAGAAAAGGCAGGATAGCCATCTCCAGGGGCAGACGTTCTTCGGTACGCTGTTCAATGGTGCTCATGCAATGCCTTTTAGGATAAGAGCTGGACTCTGAACCGGCTACATGTTTCTGCGGGCCTCATCCCAGATGGCCCGGGAACGGGTTTCGTCACCTAGAACGCCCACCCGGATTCTTATCTCAGAGGTATTTGTGGTCTGGTGCTTGATATTGATCCAGACGCTGGTGCCATCCATGTAATTGCCTTGCAGCCTGATTTCGTCTGTTTTTCTGGTTTCCTGTTCCAGGGTGATGTTTTTGGTTTCCATGGCCTTGAGAGATGCTTGATGCACTTCATGCATGTTATGGGCTACGTTTTCCCTCAGCCAGCCCTTGTAATATATGGCTGCCCCTCCCCCTGCAGCTCCACCCAGCGCGAACATGCACCCGGAAAGATTGAGGCAGAGAAAAATAAAAAGCAGAATGCCTGTTTTTTGTCTGATGATTTTCATTTGGTTCTCCAAATATTGAGAGTTAGATATATCCCCACTCCTGGAGCCTGTTGTAGGCGTGCTCGGCGTATTGTCCCTGGTTTACCTGCTGGAGGTAGGCGGAATACTTCTGGGCTGCCTGACTTCTGCGGCTCATGCCCTCGAGGCTGTAGCCCTGAAAAAACACGGTGTTGGGATTGCCAGGGAGCTGTTCGTGATAAGCTGAAAATTCCTCCAGAGCCTGTTCATAATTATTTTCTCTGATACAGGCAATACCCATTACGTGTCTGGACTGGGGCTCCCTGGGATAAATTTCGTGGGCGGCTCTGGCGAATTTTTTCGCTTCAGAGCTGTTTTCAAGGCTTAGAAGGCACTTGGCCATCTTGAGGTTGGCAGCGTAATCCCCGGGTGCGGCCCGCAGGGCCGAGTCATAGCTCTGCCTGGCCTTCTGCCGCTGCTCCTGCATCATCAGGTCGTCGCCTGCCTGCATTTCCTGGACAGCCTTTTTAATCTTTCTCAAACCCGCTGTATTGTCCATGTATCTTTCCCGGTACAGGGGTTTACTGTTTTTGGCATAATCCGAGCGGACCCGGTTGACTGCAGTCTGGTAGCGCTCGCTGCTCATAGGGTGGGTAGAGAATAACAGGTCCAGGGCAGCCCTGTCCTCCCCGGACAACTCTTTCAACATCTTCATTAAACCTATAAAGCCTTCAGGATTGTAGTCGGACCGGGCCATGTATTCCAGGCCAAGTTCATCGGCCTCTCTTTCCTGGTTGCGGCTGTAGCTGGCCAGCAGAGCCCCGGCCCCGATGTTGCCCAGTCCGGCCACAACACCTTCCCACTGGGGCCCGGCAGCTGCCGCGGCACCCGCAAATACCAGAGAGGCCAGCATACCACGGGTCATCCTCTGTGCTGTATGCCTGGCTGTTACGTGGCCTACTTCATGGCCGATGAGAGAGGCCAGTTCGGCCTCGTCCTGGAGTTCCAGCAGGATGCCGCGGGTGATGCCGATTGTACCGCCTGGAAAGGCATAAGCGTTTATATAAGGGGCATTCAGGGTGTTGAAGGAATAGGGCATCTGAGGACGGTGGCTTTTTGAAGCGATATCCTGGCCCACTCCGGCCACATATGAGTTGAGATTTCTGTCCTGGACCACCCCGTAATCAGCGGAAATCTGGTGCGGGGAATTGGTCTTATCCACCTCAATCTCCTGACTCTCGGACATGAGCATAAACTGCGATCTACCTGTAACTGGATGGGTGGCGCACCCCGCAACCAGGTACAGGGAACCCGCTCCTGCAAGATACAGGAAGTGCCTGCGGCTTAGACGTCTGGAAGTTTTTTCGAACTGCTTGACTATCATGAGTTTGTAAATTGGTTCTATGGTTATTTGAGAGGTATCTGTTCAGATCTTTGCATGTGGTCTGGCTTCCAGCCCGCAGGCATAGAGCCTTGAGGGGGCCAGGTTCTCCCTGCACTAATGTTTTTACACTACAGCGACACTTATAAAACTTTTTAACCCGTCTAAATTGGGGACAAGTGTTAATCTAAGGCGGGCTTTGCCCGCAACCCAATAAAGAAAAGAGCTTTTTTGACAGGATTAACCACGCCAAAGACGCGTGGCAGGCATAGATTAAGAGATAGATGAAGAGAAAATCATTTTTGTCCTGGCTCCCAGTTTAATGCCCTTCGGGCTTGCTCTGCGAGCAATTAAACGGGACAGGCGGAAGCCAGGCCAAAAGG
>PWSL01000426.1 GCA_003563255.1 Desulfonatronospira sp.
CTGAAAAATAAGTGCGGGGAGAGCCAGTCCCCATGCTACATTTTTAGAGGAAAGCAGGGGACAGGCACCCCCCGCACTTATTTTTAGCTGAAGTGAAGATCATTACTGAAAAATAAGTGCGTGGAGAGCCAGTCCCCATGCTACATGCAAAGCGCTAAACAGATACGAAACTGTTTTTTTATGGCAAGGAAGCATGCATAGCTGCGAAGCTGGAGAGCGCAGAGTCAAGCACCGACGTATGATGCCCGGCAGGCTTGTCCGGGCTTTGTTGCTGGTACTGCTGCCGGTCCTGGCCTTCCTGGTGCTGACTTTCTTTGCGGCCTCTCCCTACGTGCTGGAAAGGCTTCTTGTAAGTTATATGCAGGAGCAGGGCATCCAGGAGCCGCATCTGAGGGTGGATTCGATAAGTCACAGGGGTATTCTGGTCAGCGAAATCAGGGGGCGCAACCTGAACCTGCAGATCGACCGTGTATCGGTAAGAGCTGACTGGTCCAGCCTGCTGCAGGGTAAAGTCCGTGAGATCACGGTCACGGGTCTCAACTGGGAGGTGGGTTACTGCCGGGACGGGCTGGACCTGGGTCTGCCCTTTGCCGGTAACAAGCGGACAGGGGAAGTGCAGGTGCCGGTATTGCCCTTTGAAAAACTGGAGATTGAGTCTTCTTCGGTCCTGCTGCAGCATGCCGGCCTGGGCTGGAGAGTGCCTCTGTCCGGGGTATTGACAGCGCAAAGCCCAGGCAGCATTCTGGCGGATTTTGAAACAAGGCTGCTTGGTACCGTGTTGCATCTTCAGGGGGAGGCCGATCTTGAAGCCGGCACTGCAACAGTAAGTGCCGACAGTGACTGGCCGCGTCAGGAGGGTGATGGATTTCCAGATCGGCAGGTTCCAGTCCGAGCCGGATTATCCTTGAACTGGGCCGGAGGCCTTGAAGACCCGGGCCGGGGGGAGGTGGACTTTTTTGCGCACCTGGGAGGACGGCAGCATAGCATTGCCGGTAAGGACTTTGGCTTTCATAAAGCCGGGGTTCAGGTTCAGGGGGCTTTTGAACCGGGTTTTTCCCTGGAGAGGCTGCAGGGGGATGTTTTCCTGGAAAATGCAAACTTCAGCCGGTTCATGTTTTCCAGCATAAACATGCTGGTACAGGACGAGGGCATACTTGTCCTGCAGGCCGATCTGGAAAAACCAGGAAAAATCAAGCTGGATATCAGCGGTAGTCACGAGGACATATTTACTTTGTGGTCCGGGGATGCTGTCTGGTCCGGGCAGTGGGATGCAAGGCTCAAGGGTGTTGTCGTCCCGGAGCTTGCAGAGTTGCTTTTTCCGGAAGAGGTCCAGGTAAAAGAGGTTTTTCCAGTTGATTTTTCCGGGAGGCTCGAGGCGGAAGTGTCCCAGGAAGAATGCGGGCTCAATTGGCGGGCCTCCCTGGACTCTGCCCGGGCCGGTGCAGGCCCCCTGAGAGTACAACTGCCGCAGCAGCATGCGGATGTAAGAGGAGTATTCCTGGAGACGTTCCCCCGGGTTTCCATGCGTCCAGGCATGACCAGTGTCACCCTTGGCCGGGAAAGCAGGGTGGGGTTTGCATCCGCAAGCCTGGACCATGACGGGGAGGTGTTTGAAATTCCTGGGCTTGCAGCAGGGGGGGGAGATGGCTGGCTGAGCCTGGAGCTGGCCCAGGACAGCCCGCCCAGGATGTTGCTGGACGCGGTGCTGCACAAAGAACTGGACCTGCTGGTATCCAGTGTAGCCAGGGTATCCTTTGCTGCTGGCGGGGTGCAGGCGGATCTGGAAATCTCTCATGGACAGCCCCGGGGCCTTGTCCGGGTGAGCCTGGACCGCGGAGTGGCAAAGATAGCGGACCTGGATCTTGAGCTGGCAGACATCAGTCTGGATGTGCCTGTTTCCTGGCATAACCCGGAGCATGACAGAGGCAGGTGGAGCATAGGAGGTATAGCTTATGCCGGCAAAGAACTGCCTGGAGCAGCAGGCACGGCAGCATTCATGGATAACAGCCTGCAGGCAGGCGGTACCTGGGAGTTCGCCCCGAATGCCGTGCTGAACCTGGAGGTGGACCTGAATGCCTCTGAGCAGGGGCTCCAGGGGCAGGCAATCGCCGGCACGGACTGGTTTGAGCTGCCTTCCAGGGAGTACCTGGAAAAGTTTGTTCCGGAATCAGGCGATATTGAGTTCCAGGGTCTGGCCAGACTGAATGCAAAGGCTTATATCAGTTCTACAGGCATAGAACCTTACCTGGAGGTTGAGCTGGATGATGTCGATGTAGCCAGCAGGGACATAGGACTTGAAATTCGGGGTCTCTCCGGTATGCTGGCCCTGGATGACCTGGATCCTCTGCAAACAGCCAGGGATCAGGAATCTTTTTTGCATATCCATGAGTTGCAAGCGGGTATTATTTCAGCCAGGGACGGCCTGACCAGCTTCAGGATCAGAGGAAACAAGGTCATGCTGGACAAAAGTTCCTGGACCCTCCAGCCCCAGGGGAGGGTGTCGGTTTATTCCTCGCGCTGGGATACCAAAGCGGGTGAAGGTCTCCTTGACCTGTATTTCGAGGATGTCGACCTCCTGGAATATGTCGGCCGGGTCTCTGAAGGCAGGATAAAGGGCAGCGGGCTGTTCTACGGTCATGTGCACGTGGGACTGGATGCCCGTGGCATAAGCCTTGGCGACGGGTATGTATATTCCCTGCCGGGCACGGGCAGGCTGGGCATAAAAGACCAGGACCTCATGGACGCTTTGCTCATGTATGTGCGGGAAAGCCTGGCCGGTCAGGAATACCTGGCCCTCCTGATGGACCGACTGGAAGAGGCCCTCAGGGATTTTGAGTACGATTTCTTCACCTTGAACCTTGTACCTTCCATGGATGACGTTGGAGCCCGCATCGAGATCCGGGGGGAGGGGGTGCACGGCGATCCCCCGCAGCGTGTGGGCAGCCTGGTACTCAATGTCAGTGGTGTTGAAGAAACCCTGAACCATGCCCTGGACCTTGGGATCACCGGGGAGGAAGCCGTCATGAGAGCCCTGGATGAATGGCTGGATTTTTGAATATTATTTAAAAACCGGAGTTGATCATGGACAAAACATTTTTGTGTATCCTGGCCGGACTGCTTTTGTTGCTGGCCTCCTGCACCAGGCATCACGTAACAGCGGATACCACCCATAAAGTTGAAATTGCACCCATCCACGTGACAGTGGATATAAATCTCAAGGTGCAAAAGGCTTTGGATGATGCCCTGGATTTTCAGGGCAGCCTGGAAGACATTTTTTCTGAAGAAGAGTTGAAGCAGCTGCAATAGCCCTGCAAACAGATAAACGAGGTAAATACCATGAAGAATAAAACCCTGACATTTTTTTTCATCTGTTTATTGTCTCTTGTGCTGGGAGTCACAGGGGTATGGGGACAGAACAGAAGCAAGGACGAAGTGGTGCAGAGTATGCAGGCACGCCATTCCAGCCTGATGCAGGCCAAAAACCAGGGCCTGGTGGGAGAAGCCTGGAACGGCATGGTGGGTATTGTAGATCCTGGAGCCGCCTCCGGAGTGCAGGACCTGGTGGATTCCGAGAACCGCGATCGCAGGGATCTTTACCAGATTATCGCCTCTGAGACCGGTACTTCTGTACAGGAGGTAGCCCTGCAGAACCGCATCCGTATGTACCGCCTGGCCGATGATAATCATTTTGTGCAGGACCAGCACCGCAACTGGGTTCGTAAAAAAGACCTGAATTAGAACTACAGCGAAACTAACGCGGGCTTTGCCCGCAACCCAAGAAAAGGAAGTGCTCTTATCACTACAGCGACACTTTATTGGAACTCGAAGGGGACTGGCTCTTTTGCCGCCGAGAGCCCAGCCATTTTACGGTTTGAGTTCGGCAAAAGTGCCTGTCCCCGGTGGTCGAGGCAAAAAATTAACACAAAGTGTCGCTGTAGTATTATCCCAATTGGGACAGTCCCGCACTTATTTTTCTGATGAATAAGTTACAGCCATGAGATTTACAAAAATAAGTGCGGGACAGTCCCATTACCAGGCGCTGAAACCCCGACTCTGTTCGAAATTTTTCTTGTTTTTTCTGACCCCGGTTAAACCCTGCTGCGCAGGAACGCTTTCAGCGTTGTTAAACGGGGCAGGCAGGGTTTCAGGAGTAAGTCACTAGGCATTTTCCGCGACCCTGCGCGGAAAAAGAGGCCCCTTCGGGGCATCATTTCCTTTATTGTTCCCACGCTCTGCGTGGGAACATCTTCCGGACGCTCTGCGTCCACCAATGGTGCCTGTCCCTATAAACATGTTTTTTAAGAAGCGGCTGGAGCCGCAAGAACTAAATGTTCCCAGGCTGGAGCCTGGGAACGAGAGGTAAGCGGCTGGAGCCGCAAGAACTAAA
>PWSL01000182.1 GCA_003563255.1 Desulfonatronospira sp.
CGTCTTTCTGGGGTTGATGCTGTCCGAGGCGTGGTCGTGGATGTCATTGAGCCCGAAGGTGAACAGGCACAAAGGAAAAGAAAGCATGGCCATCTGCAGGAGCATCAGGGGGGTGAACCGGAAATCCGGACTCAAGAGCCCGTATTCCCCGTAGATCAGTCCCATGCAGAAGACCAGGGGCAGGGCCGGCCAGAGCGGCGGCCGGCTTGCTTTCAGTAATATCAGCAATGATTTCCACATTGGGACCGGACTGATCTCATTTGGTTTTTTAAATTCAATCCAATTTCCATGCCTTAAGGGCCGGGCTGCAAGAGGTTCAAGCCGCATGCCTACTCAAGATCAGACCTGCCTGCCTTTACAGCTCTTTTTCTATTCTATTTTTACACCAGGGGCTAGTTTTGATGACCTGTTTCTTTACACTTCGCGTCAAGCGCGAAATGTAAAGATCATGTTTACATATCGCGTCAAACGCGAAGTGTAAAGATGATTACGGCATTGCCGCAGGCCGGAGATCAGTTCAGCCGGGCCAGCTCGCAACAAAATATCCTCATATACCCCGGCAGCAATGAATACCCCAAAAACTGATAACCTATACACTTTCAGCCATGCTGGAAATGTACAAAATAAGCCTTAAGTTATACACATTGAGCATGGCTGAAAGTGTATAGGTTATGCCGTATTTTGAGCATTTCTGAGTCTGAGAGGGTTGTCTGGATTTGAACCGGATTATGAATAAGGATTTACTTCCCTGGCGGCTTGAGGGAGTTGCAGGCTGATCGCCTGAAGGCCTGTAGATTTGCATGGATCTTTCCAGAATGTCCTGGTAGACTAAGGCGGGGTTTGCCCGCAACCCCAAGTGTAAAGAGATACTTATCCGAAACCTGGGACAGTCCCCGCAAGGACCCAGTTAAACCCAGCAAAGCTGGAACGCTTTCAGCGTTGTTTAACCGGGCAGGCAGGGGTATTAGCAGTAATTCACCAGGCTTTTTCCGCGACCCTGCACGGAAAAAGAGACCCTTGGGGGCATCATCCGGTAATTGAGCTCAAAATCCTTCGACGTGTCTGGAAAAAACCATTGCCGCAGGATTTGAGCAGACTGCGGACTATGCAGAGCAGGCGTTAAACCGGGGTCCCCACTGGGGTGTTTAACTGGGGTTAATCCTGTCAAAAAAGCTCTTTTCTTTATTGGGTTGCGGGCAAAGCCCGCATTTGCATTATTATCCTGCAATAATTTCAACTTATTTGCTACAAGGGGAGGTATGACATGAGATATTCCAGTACAAAAAAATTGGTAATTATTACCGGCGTCATTTTAATGTGCACCACGCTGGTCGTTTTGGTTATGGCCTTTGCCGGCAGCCAGGAGCCCTCCGCAAGGCTGCACTATGATTCTGTTAAATCATGCACGACACAGCCTTATCCTGCATACAGTCAGTCCGTTCAATTGTATGCAAATGCTGCAGGTAATAATTCCAAACGGCTATTTCCGTCTGATCTGACTTACCTTGGCGCATTTCGTTTGCCGGACAATTTTAACTGGGGAGCGCTGGGTCTCTCCTATTATTCCCTGGGCAACGGAGGCGAAGGCAGCCTTTTAACAACAGGATTTGAGGCTCTTTCCAGTCCTGACCATCCCTTTGAATCCTGCTGGAACGAAGAATGGGAGTGTTACGCATATTATGGCCAGCTATCCATTCCCGTGCCTGAGATGAGCACTGACTGGGAAGATCTCCCTCAGGCCGTCCTAATGGGTGGGATGGTCAACTATGATCAGGGGCTGGTTTCTGAAGTTCACCGTGAATATGTTTTTGTCAGCGACATCGAATATTTTCCAAGGATTGGTACTCAGACTAAGGACAATATTTACGGTGCAGCTGAGTTCTGGTACCCGGAGGGTGTATTTGGAGAAAATTCGTTTCCAACCATTTGGATGGCCAATATGGACGGGTCCGGAGCCAGGGGCATGTTTCACGTCGGGCCTGAGGAAACGCCGTTTCACGGACGAAAAACAGGTTCATATCTGTTCACCGCACCCCAATGGTACGCCGACGATTATTTGGGTGGGCGCAGGCTGATCACAGGACGCTCCAGAGGTACGCCTGCGGAAGGGCAGGAAGTAACAACTCATGGAGGATCCCAGGGACCGACTCTGTTCGCCTTTTATGCCTTGGACAGCGACCATCCCGAAGGTAATCTGGATGCTCTTCCATTTCTGTACTACCGGGTCAAGTTTCCAGGGTGCGCCGGACCAAATATCAGTCCCACTGATGAATGTGATTATCCTGGATTTACCATGTGTGATAACTGGACAGGAGGAGCTTTTGTTGATGACGGCATCAGCCGGTCCATTATGCTCCTTGGATACAAGGGCCTTGGCAGCAACTGTTACGGAGGCGCAGAATGCCAAGATCCCTGCAATGATTACCAGGGATATCATTGCAATCCATATGAGCGTCAGGTCCTTTTTTACGACGTACACGCCCTGGGCGAAATCGCCTCAGGGAAAAGAGACCCCTGGACTGTATTGCCATATGCTCTCTGGCGGCCGGATGAATTTTATCTGCAGGGACCGACCTGCTGGAATGCCGGGGGAATGACTTTTGATTCGGATAATCAAAGAATCTTTATGGTTGAGCGAGGAATTGGCGGAGAAATGAATGCCGCCGTAGTTCATGTCTGGCATGTTTCATCCATCAACGATATACAGAAAGCAGAACTGATATTCAACGCAGCTGAAGATCTATATCCGGAATGGTTTTATCCATCCGGCTTGCCTGTTCTTGAATATAACGGTTATGAGCAGACAATGCTCTATCGTGAATATCCAGATAAAAAAATATTTATATTAACCTACGATAATGTTGTTTATTATTACTACAAAGGTCGTTACCATTATTGGCATACTGTTGAAGAATGGTTGCAATATCTGAAGTAAACAATCGACAACAGAGATGTGACTGCAAAAAGGGCAGAAGGTTGTTATTGTGTTTTAGTAACTCGACTTTCTTGCGCCGGCTCTTGTAAGATATGACTGCAAAAAGTCATTTTTGCAGTCACAGACGTCAGAGATCAGAGGTCAGAGGTCGGTAAAATCAAAGATTTATGTAGATTGATGTGACTGCAAAAGTGACTTTTTGCAGTCACAGATGTCAGAGATCAGACGTCAGATGTCAGTAAAAACAAAGACTTATGTAGATTGTTTATTTCTGAATTATTCATTTTCTCGACTTTTTGCAGGTGCATCTAGATTGTTGATTTCTGAATTTTTCATTCCCCGACTTTTTGCAGATGCATCTTGTAAACATCGAACTGAGGCATCAGAACATCCTGGAGCCATCACTGCACAGGCCATGCTCATCCACATAACGGTTAGCCGCTTCCATGGCCTCCCGGTTTTCTTTCATCCAGGTCAGACGATCCTGCTATTTGAGGATCTTTTGCAGGCTTTGTTCCAAGGTTTGGGACAGGTTGATGTTACTGGAGCGCGCCTTGCGCAAAAGATCGCCCCTGAGGCGTAAATTAACCGGCTGTTTCCGGGTGGTGTTTTCCATGCCTGCCTCCTGTGCGCACAATTTACCCACTTTGTCCTAAAAAAAACCACGGTCAAGATTGTATGCCGGGGGCATAGGAAGCACGCTGCCAGTGTGGCAGGGGGACTGGCTCTCCGGGACCCACTTGTCCCAAAAAATGAGATATTTTCAGCACAAAATGATGCTCAAGTGGGTCCCGGAGTGCCTGTCCCCTGCTTTCCTTAAAAGCGCAAAACAGGTACATCACGGTCAAGATTGTATCCCGGGGGCATAGGAAGCACGCTGCCAGTATTGGGAAACAGTCAATCCCGAATTCCTGACATTATGCGCTTTGCCCATTGTGTACAACAAGTTGATTTTACTTTACAATTCGCTACAATTCGCGTCAAACGCAATATGTAAAGGCAGCCATGTTCTGCCTTTACAGCTCTTTTTCTATTCCTTTTTTACAACAAGGACAAGTCTCGGTGGCCGGATGCCTCTGGACTGTTTGCAGCGCAACTCAAACTATATTCCCTGGCTGGGGTGCAGTTTTGTAGTAAAGTAACTACCAATAAATCCTATTCTTTCAAACCCTTGCCGGGAATCCGCTATGCCCGGCAAAGCATAACCTCTGGAGGCTGTGATGTGGATTGCTGTAACTGTTGTTGTGGCGGCTCTGGCCGGCCTGCTGGTGTTTGCAACCGTGCGCAGCAACCGCAGGCTGTACGAAACAACCTCGCACATCTACCAGCAGCTTGCCGGTCCAGTAAACGGCAGGGTAACGCAAATGCCGCGCGCCCTGGGCAGCATGACCGCCCTGGAGCTTC
>PWSL01000441.1 GCA_003563255.1 Desulfonatronospira sp.
AAGCATCTGATATTTATGACGCATACACCGCCGTATGGCACTAAAACCGACATGCTCAACTCCGGGAAAAACGTAGGCAGCCTGGCCGTAAGAGAGTTCATAGAGGAGGTGCAGCCGGAAGTCTGCATCACCGGCCATGTACACGAGGCCAATATCGAGGATTACGTTGGGGGCACCAAGGTGATTAATCCCGGTCCCCTGAGCAGCGGGGGTTACGTCTGGATAAAATACGACGGTGTGGGGCTTGATGCCCACCTCAGGACTGTTTCATGATAATATACTCCTGGAATGTAAACGGCTTCAGGGCGGTTACAGGCAAGGGTTTCTGGGACTGGTTCCAGGACAGGGATATTGATGTCCTGTGCCTGCAGGAGACCAAGGCGCACCCGGACCAGCTGCCTGCAAAGCACAAAGAGGTCCCCGGGTATAATATCTACTGGAATCCGGCCCGGACCAAAAAAGGCTATTCCGGAACAGCCTGTTTTTACCGGCTGGAACCACAGCACATAAGTACCGGCCTGCCTCAGGATCATCTCAATGGAGAGGGCAGGATGATCCTCATGGAATATGAATCCTTCTACCTCTTCAATGTCTATTTCCCCAACGGCCAGATGAGCCATGAGAGACTGAATTTCAAGCTGGACTATTACGACCGTTTCCTGGAATACGCCCAGGATCTGCGGCGCAAAAAGCCCATTGTGGTCTGCGGGGATTTCAATACCGCCCACAAGGATATTGATCTTAAAAATCCCCGGGCCAATGAGGACAGGTCAGGATTTTTGCCGGTGGAAAGGCAGTGGCTGGACAAGTTCATAGATCACGGGTACGTGGACACTTTCAGGATGTTCAACCAGGAAGGGGGCAACTACACCTGGTGGACTTACCGCTTCGGGGCCAGATCCAGGAATGCCGGCTGGCGTATAGATTATTTTTTTGTGTCTGAAGAACTGCGAAGCAATGTGCAAAACGCCTGGATAGAACCTCAGGTTATGGGTTCAGATCATTGTCCTGTGGGGCTTAAACTCAACATCTAAGGAGCAGGCATGCAATACCAGGATACCATGTTTTCACCTGCCTCAGGTTCCAGGGCGGCTTTGCTGGATCTTGTCCAGATGCTCACCGGCCTGGCCCTGGTGGTGTTTATGTATCTGCACGCTCTGTTTGTGGCCAGCATTCTGCTTGGTCCCCAGGTTTTCAATACCCTGGCTGACTTTTTCGAAAGGTACTACCTGGCCCAGGTGGGAGGCCCGCTTCTGGCCCTGGTCTTTCTGATCCATTTTTTCATGGCCGCCCGCAGGATACCTTTTTCCCAGCAGGATCAGAAAAAAGTCTTGTCCTTCAGCAGATTGCTTGCTCACAGGGACACCTGGCTGTGGACTGTGCAGGTGGTTACAGCCATGATAATCCTTATCATGGGAGCCATTCATATCTGGGTGGTGCTAACGGACCTGCCCATCACCGCTGATAAAAGCGCCGCCAGAATTCAGACCGGATTCTGGCTTGGCTTTTACCTCCTGCTTCTGCCCATGGTGGAACTGCATGTGGGAGCAGGCTGGTACAGGCTGGGGGTCAAGTGGGGGGTCATTAAGAGCAGTGCCCGCAAAAAGGCCAAAAGGGCGGAATATTATATCACCGGGTTTTTTATCCTCCTGGGCCTGATTACCCTGGCCAGGTTCATGTTTGTTTCAGTTTCATAAGGCTTATCCATGCGCATAATTTACACTGATCTTCTTTGTATCGGAGCCGGCCTGGCCGGTGAAAGGGTGGCCATAGAAGCGGCCCGGGCCGGGTTTGAGACCATTTGCCTCAGCCTTGTCCCGCCCAGACGTTCCCATTCCTCGGCCGCCCAGGGCGGGATGCAGGCAGCTCTGGGCAATTGCATCAAGGGTGACGGCGACTGCCCTGATGTACACTTCCAGGATACGGTCAAGGGCTCGGACTGGGGATGCGATCAGGAAGTGGCCCGGATGTTCGCGGATAACGCCCCGCTGGCCATCAGGCAGATGGATCACTGGGGAGTGCCCTGGAACAGGGTGGTGCCGGGAAAATCCTGCTATTACAAGGGCGGGGAAAAGCTGGAAAAGGAAGAATCAGAGGACAAATCCGGCCTCATCACCGCCAGGGATTTCGGGGGCACGGCCAAGTGGCGGGCCTGTTACTGCAGCGACGGTACCGGCCATGCCATGCTTTACACCATGGACAGCGTGGCCGTACAGCACGGGGTGCAGGTGCATGACCGCACCGAGGCATTAAGCCTTATTCATGACCAGGAGAGGTGCCACGGTGCAGTTGTCAGGTGTCTCAAAACAGGGGAGCTGAGGGCTTATATATCCAGGGCTACACTCATTGCTTCCGGAGGATTCGGGCGAATCTACCGGGCTTCCACCAATGCCGTGATAAACGAGGGCGGGGGACAGATAATCGCCCTGGATACCGGGGTGGTGCCTCTGGGCAACATGGAGGCGGTACAGTTTCACCCGACAGGCATAGTGCCCACGGACATCCTGGTCACCGAAGGGTGCCGCGGAGACGGGGGGACACTTCTGGACGTAAACCTGGAGCGGTTTATGCCGCAGTACGAACCAGAAAAGGCGGAACTGGCCTCCAGGGACGTGGTTTCCAGGCGCATGCAGGAGCATATGGCCAAAGGGATGGGGGTAAAAAGTCCCTACGGGGAGCACCTGTGGCTGGATATCAGGCACCTGGGCCGGGAGCACATCACCACCAAGCTGCGGGAAGTAGATGAGATCTGCAAGAATTTTCTGGGGGTAGACCCGGCAGAGTCTTTGATACCGGTTCGTCCCACCCAGCATTACAGCATGGGCGGGGTAAGAACGGACAAAAACGGCGCCGCATATGGTCTGAAAGGGCTTTTCAGCGCCGGAGAAGCCGCCTGCTGGGATATGCACGGGTTCAACCGCCTGGGGGGCAATTCCCTGGCCGAGACAGTGGTGGCCGGCATGCTGGTGGGCCGCAGTGTGGCCGGGTTTCTTCAGGAGGAAGACATGAGGGTGGACACCGCACTGGTGCGCGGCGAACTGAAAAAACAGCAGGAACGTATCGATACCCTCAGGTCCAGTACCAGAGGCGAACCCCCGTTTGAAGTGCGAAACCGCATGCAGGATATCCTCATGGATTACGTGGGCATTTTTCGCAATGAAAAAGACCTGCACCTGGCAGTGGAAAAGCTGCAGCAGGTCCTGCAGAGTGCGGAAAATCTAAAGCTTTCTTCCAGCGGAGCAGGAGCCAGCCCGGAACTGTCCCTGGCCCTTCGCCTGCCCGGCATGGTCAGGCTGGCCCTGTGCGTGGCCTTCGGGGCCCTGGAGAGGCGCGAAAGCCGGGGGTCCCATGCCAGGGAGGATTATCCGGCCCGAAATGACCGGGACTGGCTGGTGCGGACCCTGGCCTTCTGGCCGGGAGGCCGGGCCCTGCCCAGGCTGGAGTACGAACCTGCAACAAAGGTAGTGGAAATTCCTCCTGGAGACAGGGGGTATGGCGGATGTGAAGTCATCAGTGCTGAAAGTTGAAGTGCAAAATCATCTCTATGGTGAATCTTATATCACTACAGCGACACTTTATTTGAACTTGAAGGGGACTGGCTCTTTTGCCGCACAGAGCCCAGCCATTTTACGGTTTGAGTTCGGCAAAAGTGCCTGTCCCCGGTGGCTTGGGCAATAATTAACACAAAGTGGCTCTGTAGTGATAACTGAACAGTCAAAGGTTTTTTTGTAACCATCTGTTTTTATTATTTTTTATAGCAGATCAGTATATCTTTAAGGCCAGACCAGATATCTATCCAAATTTATAGACTTTATTTCTTTCAACCAGGAACGAAGAACCAGGAACTTTGAACTCTCAAGGTGATAAGATTGTAATAGAATATAGGTCTTACAGATGAACAGAAAGCTTGTATTTTCCATATTCAGGTATAATCCGCAGGAGCCAGGCTCCAGCCCCGGGATGCAGGAATTCAGGTTTGAGGAGACTGAAAACCTGAATCTTTTTGTGGCGCTGAATCTCATCCGGGAAAAGCAGGATCCATCCCTGCAATTCGACTTCTGCTGCCGGGCGGGTATCTGCGGGGCCTGCGCCATGGTCATCAACGGAAGACCCGGGCTGGCCTGCCGCACCAAGACTGCTGAACTGCCGGATAAAATAGTCCTGATGCCTTTGCCCGGATTCAGACTGGTGGGGGATCTGTCCGTGGATACCGGGGCCTGGTTCAGGTCCATGAACGAAAGGGTCAGGGCCTGGATACATACTGATGAAGATTTTGATCCGGATGCTCCTGAAGTGGTCATGGACAACCATGTTGCTGAACAGATTTATGAACTGGACCGCTGCATTGAGTGCGGATGCTGCATCGGGGCCTGTGCCACGGCCCAGCTGCGAAGCGACTTTATGGGAGCCGCAGCCATGAACCGCATAGCCAGGTTTATGCTGGACCCAAGAGATAAGCGTAATAACAGGGATTATTTCGAAATCGTAGGTACGGACCAGGGTATTTTCGGGTGCATGGGTCTTCTGGGTTGTCAGGACGTTTGCCCCAAGAATCTGCCTCTTCAGGATCAACTGGCCCATGTCCGGCGTAAAATGGGCCGACAGGCTCTGAAAAACATCCTGCCGTGGTACAGGAATTAGATTCACCCAGGTACACAAGGAGAACAGATGCGAAGTATTGATGCCCGGGAAGTCACCAGGCAGGTTTCACAAATGGTGGTGGAGGCCAATATGGTGCTGCCCGGGGATGTTTCCACCGCCCTGGAAAAGGCCTGGGAAAACGAGGACAACCCTTCCGGCCGGGAAATCCTTGGGCAGTTGCTGGAAAACGCCCGGCTGGCCCGGGAAATGAGTCTGCCCCTTTGTCAGGATACAGGGCTGGCGGTTTTTTTTGTGGAACTGGGCCAGGAGTGCAGGTTGCGGGGAGATTTGTACCAGGCTGTAAATGCAGGGGTCAGCAGGGGTTATGAAGAGGGCTTTCTGCGTAAATCAGTCTGCAATCCCCTGAGCAGAAAAAATACCGGCGACAATACTCCGGCGGTTATTCATCTGGATCTGGTACCCGGAGACAGGCTTAAGATCCGGTTCATGCCCAAGGGGGGAGGCAGCGAAAATATGTCCGGTCTGGCCATGCTTACTCCATCCCAGGGTCTGGAGGGGGTTAAGGAATTTGTGCTGCAAAGGGTTGCCGGGGCCGGTCCCAATCCATGTCCTCCGGGAATCATTGGAATCGGCATCGGGGGATCTTTTGACCAGGCACCCCTGCTGGCCAAAAAAGCCCTGTTCAGGCCCCTGGATGATATCCACCCGGAGCAGGAAGTGCGGGACCTGGAAGCAGAACTTTTCGAGGCTGTGAATGCCCTGGGGATAGGTCCCATGGGCATGGGAGGCAGAACCACATGCCTGGGGGTGAAGATCCAGGCCGCGCCATGCCACATTGCTTCTTTGCCTGTGGCGGTGAATATCCAGTGTCATGCAGCCAGGCACAAGGAGGTCAGCCTGTGAGTCGGGAGATCAAATTGAGTACACCCCTGCAGGAAGAGGATGTCTTACACCTGAGAACCGGGGACAAGGTTCTTTTAAGCGGGCATATCTATACCGCCAGGGATGCAGCCCACAAAAGGCTTTTACAGGATCTGGACCAGGGTATTGAGCCCCCCTTTAATCTCCAGGGGGCTGTTGTATATTATGTTGGCCCCACTCCGGCCCCTCCCGGGCGGGTGATCGGATCTGCCGGTCCCACCACCAGTTCCCGTATGGATGCCTACACACCTCGCATGCACCAGCTGGGGGTCAGGGCCACCATCGGCAAGGGCCGCAGGAGCCAGGAAGTTAGGCGCGTACTGCAGGAGCAAAAGGCGGTCTACCTGGGGGCCACCGGCGGGGCCGGGGCACTCTTGTCCAGGTGTATTACCGGTTCCTGGGTGCTGGCCTTCGAGGAACTGGGCACAGAAGCCATCCGGGAACTGGAAGTCCTGGATTTTCCCCTCCTGGTGGTCAATGATGCCTTTGGCGGGGAACTTTACGTCACCGCCGGGCGGTAAGCCTGCAAAACATTCTGGAAAAACCATGCTGGAAACAATCAAGGAAATAATACGTCATAACGATCTGGCTGTACTGGCCACTTCCCATGAAGACAGGCCCCACTGTTCTCTTATGGCCTATATTCCTGACAGTGACTGCACAAGAATCTACCTGCTCACCCTGAAAGATTCCAGAAAATTTGCCAATATCAGCAGCAATCCTTACGTAAGCCTTTTGGTGGATACCAGGGATCCCCGTGAGTCCAGGAAAGACTACAAGGCCCTGACCATAAGCGGGACCTGTGCTCCAGCGGACACCACGGAGCAGGAAAAACTCAGGCAGGACATGGTGAAACAGCATCCACAGGTCAAGGAGCTTGCAGATAAACCGGACTGCGTGCTTTTAGTGGTAAATATTAATTCCTTTCTCTTGCTGGACGGGGTATCCACGGCTCATTATATTGAACTCGATGATCAAACGGCCAAGTAAATGGAAAAGGTGGCGGTCATTTAGGCGTTCAGCACAAATTTCGGAACAACATGGTGGTAGTTAAGAAATCATTTGTCAGAGGTCGGCAAATCAAAAGTCAGATGTAAGCAAACCCACAAAATCCGCGGGGGGTCATGGAAACGGGTTCAAGTACAGTGTTCCGGCTCAATGTCCAGGATCAAGGCAACAGACTTTTTAACGGCATCCATTTCCGCTGAGCTGATCTGCCCGAGCTTTTCCAGGAACCTTTGATGGCTCAAGGATCTGAGCTGATAACAGTCGATGGCCGATTTTTTTTCAAGGGCATTGGACACGCTGGGTTCCAGGCAGACAAAAAAAGGATTGCCTTCCCAGTTCGCATTCCAGGCGGTTATGGGGACGACAATGGCTAACTTGAGATATTTGCTATGACCGCCATTCAAGATGACAACAGGGCGCGTCTTTTTGATTTCATCTCCCAGTGTGGGCGCAAGGTTGACCCGATAAATGTCACCGATGTGCAAAGTCTTCACCCTCTATGTCTTCAAACTGATTCGGATAGGCCCCCTGCCCAATCATTTCCATGGCCTGCTGCCTCTTGAGAGCCCGAAGCCTTTTGCGATCTTCCCTGATCTGGGCCTTGACTGCCTGACGCATGTACTCACTTAAGCTTTTGTAGTTCAATTCTTTGTAGACTTTCTTGATGAACTCATAGTTTTCAGGCTCTATTTGGATTTTGGTCTGAATAAGCATCGAAAACCTCTCATTTCTGTCCTTAACACTACAGCGACACTGTGTGAAAATTTTCGCCTCGGCCACCGGGGACAGGCACTTTTGCCGACCTCAAACCGAAAAAAGGCAGGACTATCCGGCGGCAAAAGAGCCAGTCCCCTTCCAGCCTAAATCAAGTGTCGCTGTAGTGTTAAATATGATGATTTAAATTTGGGTCTTTCTGGGCCAAATGTCAAGGGCATTAATCTGGGCCCAATAGGCGCTTAGTGAAAATTTCAAACCAACATTTTGTTTCATTTTCAAAGAAAGCCAAGAAAACGGAGCAGGACAGGCGTAAAGGACACAAAAAGGAAGTGATCTCATACAACCACCCCCGGCCTTAAGAAGTGTGGGAGTAAGGGCGTATGGGAGTATGGGAGTCAAAATATCTTTACACCCACACATGGATACCCCCATACACTCATACTTTCTTCCTAAGGGAGGGGAATTTACGCCGTGCCTGTAATCCTATACTAAGGAGCAGGCCCTGTTGAAGGTTGCCATGCATCGCGCAAAGATATATTTCTTACTTTGCGATCTTCGCTTGTCACGCCCTGGCGTGATTAAATACGTAAGCACCTCAAAGAGGATTTAACTGGGCGTCTTTGCGTGAGAAATAATGGGTTGCGGGCATAGCCCGCCTTGGAACCCTTCCTTTGTTTTCAAGTATTAAGGGAGTATACAGCATGAGCAGTGACAGCGTATTTCAGGAAGTCAAGGATTTTTACCGCATTATCCCCCTGCAGTCCATGCGGCGCACCCCGGGAGTATTTTTCGATAATGTTCCCATGGATTTCCTGCCCAGGATTGATGCCATAGACCGGGTCCTGCACCAGGGCGGGGCCGTCTCCCCGGGACCCGTTGAGGATGTACAGCGCCCCTGGTATATGCATCCCCACCAGGATGACAACCTTATAGTCCTTTATGGTGTGCGGGATGTAGACATTTACATCAAGGGCGGCCAAATGACCAGTTTCAGGGTTACCCCTCACCAGGTCATACACAACGGGGAAGTGCTCTATGACGGCCCGGCCATGCTGGTCTGGCCCAGGTATGTATTTCACCGCATAACCAGCGGGGAAGAGGGGTCCGCCTCTTTGAATTTTGCGGTACATTATCAGGGGCTGGACATGCGCACCAATTTCAATATCTATGACCTGGATACAGAGACTGGAAGCTTCGAGGTGATCCGAGAGGGATTCAGGGACCAGTGAAATGCATGACTGCAGTAACCGGCTTTGAACCATGCGGTTTTTCTTGCCAAAGGCATAGAAGTGCTTAAATACCATACCAGTACAGGTGGAAATATTTTGTAATTTTTCCCGGCAAAAGCTTAAAAAAAGGGTAAACATTCAGGGGGTCCTCGGTGGTGACTCATGGCCGGTACCTGCCCCTGAATAGGCCAGGGGACTGTCCCCGCTGAGTAATGACTGTGCAGCTTCACTTGATTTCGCGCCTGTACTTTTTGTATTCGTGAAGGAAAAGTGTCGCGGGGACTGTCCCCATGGCCGGTACCTGCCCCCTGAATGGTTACAAAAAAGGAGATACAGATGGATATTTCAAAGGCCATAGCAGAGCTCAAGAAAGAAGAAGGTTTTACGGAAAACGTAGGCATGGTGCTTGTTCATAACGGGGTTGTGCGGGCCTGGTCCAGAAAGGACCGCTCCCGGGTGGGAAAAATTGAGGTCACTCCGGATCAAGACAGGGTCGAGGCCATCAGGCAGCGCTACGAAAAAAGCCAGGGGATTTTCAGGATAGTGGTCCAGGCCAACTCAGGTATCCTGGAGCCTGGAGATGACTTGCTGTTTATTATAGTGGCCGGTGATATACGGGAAAACGTCAAGCCTGTACTTTCGGATATCCTGGATGAAATCAAAAAAGAAGCCATATCCAAAAAAGAGATGCCCTGATGCTCTGTCTGACCCCCAGGACTTGAATCTTTCTGTTCAAAAATCCGGGAAGCCGATCCAAACTGTTGTAACCATTCAGGGGGCATGTACCGGCCAGGGGGACAGTCTCCTGGCCTTGTGTCATTAGTCACCACCGAGGACCCCCTGAATGGTTACAAACTGATTCTTGCCTTTTGGCCGTACTATGTTTAGGTGTAATTATGAAATTGAATTTTTGGAGGATAATGAATGGATTTTCCAGAATTAAGATTTAAAGATCTGGTAGCCAGGGTGCCCATTATCCAGGGGGGTATGGGCGTAGGCATCTCTTTATCCGGCCTGTCTTCGGCCGTTGCCAACCAGGGTGGAATCGGGGTTATTTCAGCGGCCATGATCGGCATGGAGGAGCCTGATATTGCAAAAAATCCGGAAGAAGCCAACATCAGGGCTCTTCAAAAAGAGATAGCCAAAGCCAGGGAAATGACCTCGGGCATCCTGGGGGTGAATATAATGGTGGCTTTGAGCAATTTCGCAGAACTGGTGAAAACCTCCATCAGGGAGCGGATGGACATTATCTTCGCCGGTGCCGGTCTACCTTTTGACCTGCCCCAGTATCAGACCCCTGAATCCAGGACAAAACTGGTGCCCATTATTTCTTCGGCCCGGGCGGCCAGGGTCATGTGCAAAAAATGGCTCTCGCGTTTTAATTACCTCCCGGACGGCTTTGTGGTGGAGGGGCCCCTGGCGGGGGGGCACCTGGGCTTTAAGAAAGAGCAGTTGGAAAACCCGGAGTTCAAGCTGGAAAACCTTGTGCAGGAGGTTGTGGCGGAAGTCAGGCCCTTTGAGGATGAGCACGGCCAGGCCATCCCTGTCATTGCCGCCGGGGGGATATATTCCGGGGAAGATATCTGCCGGTTCCTGCGCCTTGGAGCCTCAGGGGTGCAGCTAGGTACACGCTTCGTGGCTACCCACGAGTGCGACGCGGACATGGCCTTCAAACAGTCCTTTATTGACTGCACTGAAGAAGACCTGATGATAATCAAAAGTCCTGTAGGTATGCCCGGCAGGGCCATGCGCAATCAGTTCCTGGAAGATGTGGAGAAGGGCGGTAAAAAGCCCTTTAAGTGCCTGTATCATTGCATAGTCACTTGCGACTACAAGCAAAGCCCATACTGCATAGCCTCAGCCCTGGCCAATGCCAAAAAGGGAAGGATGCACAAAGGGTTTGTTTTTGCCGGGCAGACCGCTCATCGCATCCAGGAAATCATGTCTGTAAAAGAACTTATTGAATCTCTCAGGCAGGAGTACGCTCAAGCCTGCTCCTGACTATCCTGGAGCGGGGGGTATGCTGAACATTTATTTTGGCGGACTTTCCCCCCAGCCCAGTTTAAAGAACCCCTGTACTGATTATGATAAGAGCCCGTCTAATCTTCAGACTTTTCCACCCATTTTTTAGAGCTAAAAAGATAGGCCAATTTGAGAGCCAAAATCATATGGCATACTGAACTTTGACCTGAATCTGAACGCCTAGATTTCCCCACTCAGGAGACAATTATGAAGCACTGGATAAGAACATTTGGCATTCTATTGTTTCTGCTCTTTTTGATCTCTTCTTGTGACAGAGCGCCTAAACCTGTAGCTGAGCCTGTGCCAGGTGTTACCGACAACGAAATCCTCATAGGCTCTTCCCTGGCCCTGGAAGGTCACGCCGGATACCTGGGAACCCAGAGTCTCCGTGGAGCGCTCTCATATATAAAATACATCAATGAACAGGGCGGCATCCATGGCAGGAAGATTAGGGTAATCTCATATGATGATGGATATGACCCTCCAAGGTGCGTATTTAATACCCAAAAACTTATCAATGAGGACAAGGTCTTTTCCCTTTTCAATTATGTCGGCACCCCTACATCGGTCAAGATCATCCCTATTGTCCAGGATGCCAGAATCCCGCTTCTCGGCCTGATCACCGGGGCAAACGCCTTAAGAGATCCTTTCAAGCGCTACATCATCAATGTCCGGGCTTCCTATTACCAGGAAACAGGTGCGATGGTTAAACATCTTGTGGAAGATCTGGATATAAGGAAGATAGCTGTCTTTTACCAGTATGATGACTATGGTTTGGACGGCCTTAGAGGAACGGAGATTGTCCTGAAAAGATTCGGCCTCACCCCGGTGGCTACGGGAAGCTATATCCGCGGGACCCTGGATGTGCAGGATGGACTGGACAAGATCAGGGCTTCCGGAGCCCAGGCGGTGATTATGATCGGCACCTACGAACCATGTGCCAGGTTCATAAAGCTGGCCAGGTCAAAAGACTTCAACCCTATCTTCCACAATGTCTCCTTTGTAGGTTCCGATGAGTTGGCCAGGAAACTGGGCAAGCAAGGGGAGGGAGTCTTTATCACCCAGGTGGTTCCACCGCCTGAGGCACCGGAAATAAGAACCCTGCTTTGGGGTGCAGAGGAATACAGTAGTTTACTTAAAAAATACTTTCCTGAAGATGAACTCAGCTTTGTAGGGCTTGAGGGCTATATCAATGCCAGAGTACTGGTGGAAGGCCTTAAAAGGGCAGGCAGGGATTTAAACCGGGAGAAATTCATTGACGACATTGATTCCATACAGGATTATTCCCTGGGCATTGCCAATACCCTGACATTTAGTCCTGATGATCGCCAGGGATTGGAGAGGGTATATTTTACCCGGATAAAAGACGGTCGATTTGACTTGGTTGTTGACTGGGAAAGGATAAGGAGAGCCCGGGAAGTTCCAGGGCTTACAGACAACGAAATCCTTATAGGCTCTTCCCTGGCCTTGGAAGATCACGCCGGGTACCTGGGAACAGAGACCCACCACGGAGCGCTCTCTTATATTAATTTTATCAACGAACAGGGCGGCATCCATGGCAGGGAGATAAGGCTGATCGCCTATGATGATGGATATGATCCTCCAAGGTGTGTGGCCAATACCAAAAAACTTATTAACGAAGACAAGGTATTCGCCCTCTTCAATTATTTAGGCACCCCTACATCGGTCAAGATCATCCCTATTGTCCAGGAGGCCAAAATCCCGCTTCTTGGTCTGTTCACCGGGGCAAATGCCTTAAGGGAACCCTTTATGCGCTATATCATCAATGTCCGGGCCTCCTATTATCAGGAAACGGGTGCGATGGTTAAGCATCTTGTGGAAGATCTGGATATAAGAAATATAGCTGTCTTTTACCAGGATGATGATTATGGTTTCGACGGCCTTAAAGGAACCGAGGTTGCTCTGCAAAAATACGGCCTCACCCCCGTTGCCACCGGCAGTTATATCCGGGGAACCCTGGATGTGGAGGATGGACTGGACAAGATCATGGCCTCCGGAGCCCAGGCGGTGATTATGATCGGCACCTACGGCCCCTGCGCCAGGTTCATAAAGCTGGCCAGGTCAAAAGACTTCAACCCCATCTTTCACAATGTCTCCTTTGTGGGTTCCGAGGAGTTGGCCAGGAAACTGGGCAGGGAAGGGGACGGTGTTATTATCACCCAGGTGGTACCACCTCCCGAGGAAAGGGTTCTTCTTCCGGCTGCAGAGGAATATACCCGATTGCTGGCGAAATATTATCCGCAACGCACCCCCACCTTTGCAGGATTTGAGGGCTTCATCAATGCCAAAATCCTGATGGAGGGCCTTAGGCGGGCCGGACGAGAAATCACCAGGGAAGACCTGGTCAATGCCATAGAAACCATGGATATTTACTTTGTGGGTGTAGGCGCCAAAGTATCATTTGGGCCCAATGACCGCCAGGGGTTGGATCAGGTGTACTTTACCAGGATTGAAGACGGTAAAGTGACCATGTTTACAGATTAGAACATTTTTATTGAGTAGCTGCCGGAAAAATGGACATCCTTCGAAAGCTGAGTTTTAATAACAAGGTGTTATTCAGCACCACACTGATCGTGGTCCTTCTGGCAATAGCCGTGCTTGTTGTTGTCCAGTGGGTACTGCTTCCCAGTCTGACCTCAGAGCTTAAAAGAAGAGGAGTGGCCATTGCTCAAAGTGTAGCCAGTCTAAGCACTGGCTATATCCTGGTGGGAGACAAGCCTGCCCTGACCGGCCTGATTTTCGATGAAAAACAGCTTGAAGAGAGAAGACCCATTGTATCGTATATACTTGTCCTCGATATCTACCAGGAGGTGCTGGCCCATACCTTCATTGGCGTATTTCCCCAGGGGATCGTGGAAGCCAATATAGTTACGCCGGACCAGGAACGAAGCATCAAGCCCATTGAGATTCCTGAAGGACATATCTACGATATAGCAGTGCCTGTAAAAGAAGGCATATACAAGATTGGAACGGTTCGTGTGGGGGTCAATAAAGCAGTTATAGACCGGCTCATTGGCAAATTGGCCCTCATCCTTCTGGGGGCCATATCCGGGGTTATTGTGGTGGGATTTTTTATCAGCTACCGGTTGTCAAGGTATATTACCCGCCCTGTCACGCAACTCACCCGTTTGGCGGATGAAATCAGCCGTGGGAACCTGGATGTAACCTTTGATTTTGGCCAGAAGGTCAGGTGCTGGGAGATGCAGGAATGCGACAAAACCGATTGCCCGGCCTATGGTCAAACCGATGCAATGTGCTGGTTTACTGAAGGGACCCTTTGCACCGGGTCTCCCATGGGAAAATTTCCTGAAAAACTTGAAGAGTGCTATAAATGCAAAGTATATAAAACGCATGGCGGTGATGAGATAGTTCAGCTTGCAGATGCCTTTTTCTTCATGACCAGGAATTTAAAAATCTCCAGGGATGAATTGAAGAGAGCCTATGATTATCAGAAAAACCTCATTGAGAGTTCCATCGACGGGATTGTTGCTATGGATGAAGAGGACAACATTGTGATCTTCAATGAAGGCGCGGAAAAGATCTTAGGTTATAAATTTGATGAAGTTGCCGGGAAGATGAGTGCGGCGGATCTCTATCCGCCCGGCCAGTTCAAGAAGGTCAGGGAAGTCCTTTATGGCGATGGATATGGGGGAACCGGCAAGCTGGCAAACTACGAGACCACCATTTTAAACAGTGCCGGCGACCAAGTTCCAGTGTGGCTTTCGGCCAGCATCATATATGAACATGAAAAGGTCTTGGGGACCGTGATGTTTTTTCAGGATTTGACCGAAAGGAGGAGGTTGGAAAAAAAGGTTCTGGAATCGGAAAAGTTGGCTACCATAGGACAGGGAGTTGCCTACATCTCTCATGAAATTAAGAATCCCTTGATGGTAATCAGTGGCTTTGCCCAACAGGTTCTGCGCGACATAGACCAGGATGACAAAAACAGGGCAAAATTGGAAATTATCATAAATGAAGTCAAAAGATTAGAGGGATTTCTGATAGATATAAGTGATTTTACCAAACTGTCCAAGCCAAAAAAGAATATGGCCAGCATCAATAGTGTGGTGGAGGAAGTCTCCACCCTTTTTGAGCATGAATTTGAAGTCCGTCATGTAGTATTTGACAAATCCATTGATCCCCATATTCCGGAGACCTTATTAGACCCAAAACAGCTTAAACAGGTACTCATAAATATTGTCAAAAATTCGGTGGAAGCCATGCCGCAAGGGGGGAAGCTGTCTATCGAAACATGGCTTAAGGATGACTGCATTGAAATCCTCATTAGTGACACAGGAAAAGGAATTGCTCCGCAGGATTTAAAAGATATTTTCAATCCATTTATTACCTCTAAACCCAAAGGTACAGGGCTTGGGCTGGCCATTTCCCGCAAGATTATTGAAGACCATGAAGGTGAAATTTCCATAAAAAGCAAGGTGGGTGAAGGAACCGTCTGTACCATCGTCCTTCCTGTTCAAGGTCCGGATGGAAAAGAGCTGGAAGCACTCCATACGGCCGGGCAGGGATCAAACACGTGAGTAGCTAAATTGCCCTCTAACGCGGGCTGTACCCGCAACCCAAGAAGTAAAGAAACCTTAACCGTCCGTTCGCCCATGTTGAATGGCTGCGCCTACACTTCGTGTATTCAACTGGGTAAAAAGACTCACCCAGTTGAATACGGCTTTGCCGTAGACCGAAGGTCTATTCAACCGGGCGAGCTCAAGACGCCCAGTTAAACCCTGCTGCGCAGGAAAGCTTTCAGCGTTGTTTAACCGGGCAGACAAAGGTCGCAATGGAAGGCAGGAAGGTTTTTTCATTTGCCGCTATCTGCTTTAACCGTCACCCCGGACTTGATACGGGGCCAGGTCTTCTTATTCGATCTTGCTGAATAGTTACACGACGTTTATTGATTTTAACCAGGAACCTGCCGGGAACCGCAATAAGATGTGACTGCAAAAAGTCATTTTTGCAGTCACAGACGTCAGTGATCAGAGGTCAGTAAAATCAAAAAGTTATGTATATTGTTGATTTGTGAATTTTTCATTCCCCGATTTTTTGCAGGTGCATCCAATAAG
>PWSL01000053.1 GCA_003563255.1 Desulfonatronospira sp.
TCAATGCTCAGAAAAAGAGGCAGGCAATGACCAGAAAAATCTGGTTTTATGAAGTCAAAAATGACGGCTATGATCCGGATAAGATCCAAGGTGGTGGGAGGCCTGAAACCCCGGAAAAAAACGAAATACCAGGTTTGTTGAAAGCTTGGGAGCAGTACCGGAAATCAGATTTTCAGACTCCGCCGGGCCAGCAGGCCGGTTCTGTTCTTTCACCAGGGTCTGAAGAACCCAAGTGCTGGTGGGCTGAGTATGATTTGATAGAAGGCAGTGACTTTAACCTGACTGCAAGCCGCTTTAAGCCTCAAATTGGTGAAGAAGTGCCAGATGAAGACCCTGCAGAGCTGATCCGGGAAGTGTTGAAGATTGAGCAGGGTATAACAAGCGGATTAAAGAAGTTGCTCAGGGATGCGGAGGCTTCAGGATGAAGTGGCCTTTAGTTTGTTTTTCTGACGTGGTTTACGACATAACGAGTGGAAATAAAAAAGTTAAAAAGAAAGATTTTTTAACAGAAGGGGATTTACCGGTTGTTGACCAAGGACAGAAATTAGTCGCTGGATTTACTTATAAAAAGAATTTTTTTAGAGAAAATCTCCCAGTTATTATATTTGGGGATCATACGAGGATATTTAAGTATATTGACTTTCCATTCGCTTTAGGAGCTGATGGAGTTAAAGCTTTACGACCAATAAACTGTTTAAATCCAAAATTTGTCTACTTTTTCTGTCTGACATTAAATATACCGCCAAAAGGCTATAGTAGGCATTACAGCTTATTAAAACAAAAGAAGATCCCTATTCCTTCTCTCTCTGAACAGGTTAGAATTGTCGA
Organism: Desulfonatronospira sp.; assembly: GCA_003563255.1. Lineage (GTDB taxonomy): Bacteria > Desulfobacterota > Desulfovibrionia > Desulfovibrionales > Desulfonatronovibrionaceae > Desulfonatronospira. The sequence goes on from PWSL01000053.1 coordinate 829, forward strand.
GATACTCGATCAGGCGGATCATCTGCGTAAAATGCGGATTGAGGCGGATAATAAGGCAGAACGTATTCTTCCGGCCCTGTTCATTAAAATGTTTGGTGAACCAGCTACAAATCCCAAGGGGTGGCCAGTTAAAATGCTGGGCGACCCTGAAGTCGCTGAGATTAATCCAAAATTTGCTAATGGTATTGTTTCTGATGATACGGAAGTATCTTTTATTCCAATGGCTGATGTTGACGGAGTATGGGGCAAAATCTCTTTTGGGAAAGTTAAAAAATATTCTGAAGTTAAAAAAGGGTTTACGAAATTCAAAAACAACGATGTCTTGTTTGCAAAGATAACTCCGTGCATGCAAAATGGTAAAGCTGCTATTGCCCGCAATTTAGTTAATGGTATTGGATTCGGCTCAACAGAGTTTCATGTCTTGCGTCCAAGAAGCCTTGCAGTTTCAGAATGGCTATATGCCCTTGTCAGGATGAAGTCGTTTAGAAAACAAGCCGAATGTAGTTTTACAGGCACCGCAGGTCAGCAGAGAGTGCCAACTACTTTCCTTGCTCGATATGAAGTTGGTTGTCCGCCTATTGATTTGCAGCAGAAATTCTCCAAGGCTGTTCAACGTTTTCATGAATCGATGGACATGGCAAATCGTGGAAAAGATAAAGTTGAAGATCTTTTTTCAATTCTCCTTCACCATGCCTTCTCCGGCGATCTCACAGCTTCATGGAGACAGGACCACATGAAAGAGCTTCTTCAGGAAATGGAAATTCAGACCAAAGCTCTGGCATTATAGGAAAGACACTATGATTACATCACTTCATCTTGGCAATTTCAAGGCATTTGCAAAATCTCAGAATATTCCAATCAAACCAATCACCCTCATTTTCGGAGCTAACAGCTCTGGTAAGTCAAGCATTATTCACAGCCTGGCCCTGGTGCATGAAGCCATGCGTACTGGAGAACTGGATCAGTTCCGCACTGAGCTTGGAGGCAGCTCCATTGATCTGGGTGGGTTCCGCCAATATATCCATCGCCGTCAAACCAGCCTTCGCATGGAATGGGGATTGTCTATGGGAACTGGGAACTTTACCGGGAGGCTTAAGGAGATCCTGGAGCCGGTTGATGATCTCGCTTTGGACATAGCAATAGGCATGCCTCTTGACGATCAGGATCAGCCTATTGCCGGGTCTAAGCCCAATGTAATTTCCTACGAGCTTGAAAGTCAGGGAGAAACCCTGCTGCGCATGAGCAAAAGACCTGGAAACCTGATGGCACTGGACATGCTGCCATACAAGCACCCTGTTGTCCGAAGACTTATTACCGCGTTACTTGAAAGTTTCACTACCACCGGAAGTGTGACAGAAAAAGATATTCAGGCGCTTGAAAAACCTATTGCTGAAATCATTGCTGGATTGCGAGGGCGAATGGGCGCTTTTTTGCCTAAAGGCATCAAGGATGACAGTCTTGACGAAGAATCCGCACAGAAATTGAGCTTTTTCCCGGTAAGTCGTGGTACACGCCAGGAAGACCTGGCTAAAGCTGTACGTTTTTTTCTACCCAGGGCTTTGGATGAATTGATCCAGGAACTGAATACTGTTGTTCATGCTGAAATAAAGCGTCTGCAATACCTGGGTCCCCTTCGATCATATCCGCCCAGGCATATTGCTTTTGCAGATCATGACGACATCAACTGGCGAGCCGGGGGCGGGTATGCCTGGGATGTGGTCCGTCGTAACAAGGAAGTCAGAGATAAGGTCAATAAATGGCTAAGTGATGACAAAAAGCTAAGCACCCATTATGAACTGCTCATAAGAAACTTGTTGACCCTTGATGATATTGACGCTGACTATGAAGAAAAAATTGAGCAGATTGAAAGAGCATACGTTGATGATGACTACGATCGTCTTGGGGGAAACAATGAAGAAAATATCGGCGGCGATCTGTTTGGAACTTTATACGGGGTGTTGTCTGAAATAAAAAATAAAGAGGCAGACCTTGCCAACATCCAAGAGCTTATTCTTGTTGATCGCAGGACAGACACCCAGGTATCCCACCGTGACGTTGGGATCGGAATAAGCCAGGTCCTGCCGGTGCTTGTTTCTGCATATGGCTCCAAGAGTATGATTGTTGCCATTGAGCAGCCTGAGATTCATTTGCACCCGGCCTTGCAGGCAGAACTTGGTGACGTTTTTATTGAATCTGCTCTTGCTGATAACAACACTTTCCTGCTTGAAACCCACTCCGAGCATTTAATCCTGCGCATTCTGCGCCGTATCAGGGAAACATCCGAAGGTGAACTGGAAGAAGGGGCAACGCCCATAACCCCAGACCAAGTATCAGTGCTGTATGTCCAGCCAGATAAGAAAGGCTCACAAGTCCTGCATATTCCAGTTAATAAAGAAGGTGAGTTTGACAGGCCTTGGCCCCAGGGTTTCTTCGCTGAACGTGCCAGGGAGCTTTTTTGATGATTTATGAGTATGCGATTGAGCCTGAGCTTGCAGTTGACTGGGGCAAAGATCGTTCTGAATATCGTTATTTTATCGAACAATTTGGAATTGGCACTCCCCGAATAATGTCCGAGTTTCCACGATTTAAAAACTGGAGAAAGCAGTTCAGACAGGCAGCAGCTACCGCAGATGAAACTAATGAGTTGCCAAGGATAACAGCAATTTTCAATCTTCTTTCGGAACGACGTATTCAGCGTATTGGTTATGAGTATGATGGTAATGTTTCTTGGCTGGAAAACGCTGAGATAGAAAATGAAAGGCAGGAATTTCAGGCTATCCTGGCAGAAACAAACCCGAGAAAGAACATTAAAGTATTGAAACCTGAATCACTCAATAATAATTCTTTGTGGCGTGTACTGAGGCAAGATCACTGTCCTCGACAGGCTATTGACATGGCTCAGCTTATAAAAGCGATGCTGTCAAACTGTTCAGAAGTTCATTTTATTGATCCTCATTTTGGCCCAGACAATATTAGGCGGCGCAGGCCTCTTGAAGCCTTTCTGGGTATTATTGCAGTCAATAGATTTTGCCGTCCAGCGATATCAAAGATAATTGTTCATACTTCGGCTAAGGTCCCTTTTCATGATTTCAAGCAGCCTTGTGATGACCAGCTTCGACAGAGAATACCTAAAGATTTCAGTCTTGCTATTCAACGTTGGAAAGAACGTCCTAATGGAGAGCAACTTCATCATAGATATATCTTGACAGATATTGGTGGTGTTAAGGTTGATCCAGGCCTTGATGATAGTAAACCTGGGAGAAGTTTTGAGGCTATACTTCTTGAACGAAACCTTTATGAAAAGCACTGGAATGATTATGTCTCCCAGCCTGCATTTGATCCGGCTGAAGAACCTTTCGATGTTGTAGGTACAAAAAAAATACGATTATGAAGTGACTAAAATTTTTCATTATGTTCTCGAATTACAACCAGCAAAATAATTCGCCATGCCTCTGATTAAGAAAAACCCGTTTGATCAA
>PWSL01000088.1 GCA_003563255.1 Desulfonatronospira sp.
AAGGCGGTAGTTTTAACCCTGAGCACCCTGCACACTCCCAGTGCTGCGCCGGCAGGGGAGGAGTACCCTCCCGGCGGGGAGAAAAAAATCTGGCCAAACTGGGCATGACGGTTTGCCTGGGCTTACTGGTATTTACCGGCATGAGCAGCTCACCTTCCTCAAGGCGCTGGCATGTTCTTGCAGGTGCAGGCCTGATAGGTTTCAGTGCCTGGCATCACTGGCTTTATCCTTCAGACACCCGGGGCCGCACATGAGCAGGGCGGATTACTGGGACGCCGCGGAAATTCAGGTGGTACATTCCACCCCGGGCCGTATGCGCCTGAAGGGCAGGCTTTTTGCCAGTACGTCTCTGGACCAGGATTATGTCTGTGCCCTGGTATCCCAGATCTCAGGAGTCCAGGCTGTGCGCATCAACAGGGCTGCACGTTCTCTGATTGTAGAGCATGAAGCTAATAAAAGTATCCAGGAAGCTGTTATCACCTGTATCCAGGCCCTTCCCCTGGAAGCCTGTTCCCCGGACGGTCCAGGAGAGTATGGTCCGGACCTGATGGACGTAGGTTTCAAGGCCACGGCAGCACTGGCCACGCCGCTTCTGCCCATGCCTTTGAAGGCCGGGCTGAGCTGGTTGCTGGCTTTGCCGGTCCTGGGCAGGGGAATCGAAGCCCTGTTTTCCAGGGGGCTTAAAGTGGAAGCTCTGGATGCAGGAGTGAGACTTTTTTCACTGCTCAGGCGGGAGTATTTCGTGTCCAATACTGTAGGGGCCATGCTGGAGCTGGCGGCATACCTGGAAAATTCCAGCGCGGCACGTTCCGGAGAGCTGCTCAAAAACCTTCTTCGCTCTGATGTAGATACGGTAAGGGTGGAGAGGGACGGACAGGAATCAATAGTCGCCTTTGGCGAGGTGCTCAAGGAAGACGTGGTGGTCTGCGGCCCGGGAGAAATGGTTCCGGTGGATGGTGAGGTTATGGATGGCGATGCCCTGGTGGATACAAGCTCCATCACCGGTGAATCGGTGCCGCAGCATGTCAGGGAGTCCAGCCGGGTCCTTGCAGGCAGCATGGTGCACGAAGGCAGAATAAGAATCAGGGCGGGAGCCGTGGGCTCAGAGACCAGCATGGCCCGGCTGTCCAGATCTCTGGAAAAATCCCTGCGCAACAGATCTGTGGGCCAGAGACGCAGTGAAGCCCTGGCTGACAGGCTGGTGCCTTTCACTTTCGGCTCAGGCCTGGGCATCTATTTTCTCACCGGAAGTGCCTCCAGGGCGGCATCAGTTCTCACTGTGGACTACTCCTGCGCCATTAAAATGGCTGCACCTGTTTCAGTACGCACGGCCATGCATGCAGCCGGCAAGAACGGTGTACTCATAAAGGGGGCTCAGAGCCTGGAGGCCCTGGCCGGCATCGATACCGTGGTTTTCGACAAGACCGGTACCCTGACCAGGGGGTCCATGGAACTTACAGATGTTATCGCTGTGGACGGGTTCAGCGAAAACCAAGTGCTGGCACTGGCCGCCGGGGCCGAAGAACACTACGGGCATCCAGTGGCCCGGGCTGTGGTGCAGGAAGCCGTGCAAAGAGGGCTGCAGCTGCCCGGAATGAGTCAGGTGGACTTTGTTGTGGCCCACGGTGTGTCCGCCTACGTGCAGGATAAGCGGGTTCTGGTGGGCAGCCGCCACTTTATCCACGATGATGAGGGTGTGGACTGCACTGTTATGCAGCAGGAGGAAAAGAAACTGCTGGAACAGGGCAAGACCCTTCTTTACCTGGCCTTGGAGGATGGTCTTGCCGGGATCCTGGCCCTGCGCGACGTTTTACGCCCCGAGGCCGGAGAAGTGCTGCGGCGTCTGAAAAGCCAGGGCATAACCAGTATGGTCATGCTTACCGGGGACCAGGAACGTTCCGCCCGGGTCATGGCGGACAAGCTGCCCGAGCTTGACCTGGTGCTGGCGGGGCTCACGCCCGGAGACAAGGCCAGGGTCATCGCCTCTATGCAGGCAGAAGGACGCCGGGTGGCTTTTGTCGGGGACGGAGTGAACGATTCCCCCGGGCTTCTGGATGCAGATGTGGGCATCAGCATGCCCCTTGGGGCACAGCTGGCCAGGGATGCCGCCCAGGTGGTACTCATCAGAGACGATCTGCGGGGCCTGGTTCTGGCACACAATATTGCCAGAAATACAGAAATAAAGCTGCGCAACTGCCTGTGGTCGGCAGTAGGCATAAACTCAGCCCTGCTGGCCCTGGCCGGGATGGGTGTTCTGCCCACCCTGGCCTCTGCCGCGCTGCACAATGCCTCCACAGTGGGGATTCTTGCCTATGCGGCTGTTAATAATGGAGGATGAGATGAGCATCAGTTTAGCCCAGGCAATGTTTGATGAACCCTTAGTGCTGGTGGATGTGGCCTGCACGGAACTGGCTGACAGACTGGCCAGAATGGGCCTTTACCCGGGAAGTGAACTGATAAGACTGCAGGAAGAGGTATTTCTGCAGCCGGTCCGGGTCAGGGGACCCGGGGGAGATGTTGTTCTGCCCGGAGGAATGGCCTCCAAGGTTATAGTGCACCATGATGACGGACATAAAACTCCGGTTCTGGAGATGCTTCCAGGGGAGACCGGACATATTGAGGGGCTGGTGGGAGGCAGTTTTTTGTCCCAGAGTCTTGAGGTGCTGGGAATCCAAGAGCACGACCAGATACAGATGGTCCGCCGGGTACCGCCAATGGACTACCTGGTCCGGACTGCTCAGTCCAGGGTACAGTTGACCGAGTCCATGGCCGCTAAAATATGGGGGGAGATGAACGACAGGGAGATGCAGTTAGTCATGGCCGGAAAAAATAAAACTTTTCAGGTTAAAAAGATTCTTGGAGGACCCAGGGCCCACGAAAGGCTGCAGGAGGCAGGAATAATACCGGAATGCAGTATTGCCCTGGAAAGTGTAATGCCTGCTGCAAGTACCGGCATCAAAGACAGGGACCGCATAGTGCTGCGCGCGGACAGCGGACTGCGTATCTTTCTGCGCCTGGATCAGGCCGGAGACATCAGGGTGTATCCATTACATAAAACCAGCATGAATCAGGATGGCGGTCAGTCTGTAAGGCGTTGACGTAAAATTCGTTCTCTGTGTTAATCTCGCTACATTCTTTTTAAAGCAATGCCGCATATTAATTGAAAACGATTTTGAATTTCATAGTGAAAAAGGAGGCGAAAATGTTTAATAACAGCAGGACTGGCGGAAGAAAACGCTGGAGATGGGGCCGCAAAGCAGGAGGTTCTCGTGATGAAGACAGTAGCAGAAACAAGACCCTGGATTGCCTGCATTATGACGAGGAGGGCGAGGTGGAGTCGGTTCCTGACCATGCTCTGCTCGGGCCTCTTGGATTCAGGCCGGGAAAAAAGGTCAGGGTGCTTACCAGAGCCAGGTTCGGAGGGCCCATCATGGCAGACATCGAAGGCAGGCATACCGCCCTGGGACTGAGCATCGCCAGGCAGATAAGGCTTTGCAACTGCAGGCGCTGCAGCAAAAAAGACGGAAGAGGCCACAGTGACAGGTAAACAAAACTTTCAGGGTACAGCAGGATGAACAAGAATGAACTTTCTCACTTGAAGGACATCATTGCCGGCCTTGAATTCAAAGCCGACCATCAGTTAGAGATACTCTCCAGAATGGTCCGGGAGCAGAAATGCTGCCAGCAGAATGCTTTCTGCCAGGAATGGTTGAAGGATTTGCAGGAGCGGGAAAAAAAGCTGGTCCATGCTGTGCAGGAAGCCATAGAAGTTCTGGAGGAAAGCAAAAAGTCCTTTCGTTCCAGGCAATTGGAGAGGCTCAGGAAAAAGCTGATTTCGGTCCTGGTGGATCTGGGTCCGCAAGGAAACAATTGTACAGATATAAAAACAAAGAGGTAAACTTATGCATGATTCAAGGCTGTTCAATATATATCACAAAAAAAGCATGGGCAATCTGCATCTGAAACTTTACGGTTTTTTTGCAGGCTTCGCTGCTTCTCTTGTGGGAGAAACCCTGCAGGAGCATCATAAAGAATGCAACAGGCTGTTTATTGACACCAGAGGGATAAGCCAGGTGGATCCCTTTGGGATTTTTGTTCTTCACGAGTTCATGAGTCGCTTTCCGGAAATTGCCCGCAGGGTGTACTTCAAGGGCTCCAAGGGAGAGGTTCTGGCCGTGGATGAGCAGCGTGTGCTCAAGTTCAGGAAGAGAGCTGGTTGTGGATGCTCAGGGAAATGCAAAGAATGTGGCTGCGCAAAAAAACCAGATTCCCTGAAAACCGCTGTGGAAAACTTTTAAC
>PWSL01000252.1 GCA_003563255.1 Desulfonatronospira sp.
CAGCCTCCAGAATCCCCATTTTCCCATATGCACACCCTTTATCCGCTATCAGCAAACCAGTAATAATATACTCAAGACGAAGGTCGTCTCCTTCGTAGCCTTCTATCAGCGTTATTAACTCATCAACCTTGTCTTGGACTTTATTCATCTCTTCCATGTCTTTCTCCTGTTTGTTTACTATCATATTCGCATCTACGTACCTTACCTGCTTAACCGCTTTTTTCATTTCTCTACCTCCATGTACCTTCGTTAGTTACGAGCTATTTTCCCTACTCCTCTTCCACAATCCTGCGTGTGTTGCTATTCCTACAGATCGTCTTTCAACTTCATCACCTCCTTCCGTTCCTGTTTATTCTTATCCATCTGGTACTAGTTTGCAGAATCGTTGTTATGGTTCACCGCCACATTTGGTATCCATATCGGGGTGAATGTGTTGTAAAATTCAGGAGCCAGCCCCTCGTTTGTCAATGCTTCGCAGACTTCATCCTTTATTTTTGTTAAATTTGTTAAAACCGTGTTATCATCAGAAGGAGCTCCGCAACGTATATAAACTCCGCGAACATACTCCCAGACGGCATCATCGAAGCTAGTGTAGAAACAGATTCCCCTGTTATCGTTGTTGGAAGCTTCCTCGATCATCACATCATAACCCTCGTATAGATTCGTTCCTATACTCATACGCGATAGGATCCCTTTTGAATTTAACTTCGCGAAGGCTTTGTTTATGCGCTCCTTGGTTTCTTCTTTCTCACATCCCTTACAAACATCTCCTGCTTCCTCTGCAGAGAGGATCTGCTCCCCGTTCTTAATACGTTGCATCCTGACGTCATATTTTTCTTCATAGGCCTTCTGAAACACTTCCATCTCTGCGGTTGCTGGAAACCTTCCCAGTTCCCGCAAACAGATTTCGCGCGCAAAGCACCAAGCATTGATGCTCGGCTGATTTCCACCGTTCGTATAACTTTCTATTAAATATCTCCGTGTACTCGGATCCAAAAGGAGAAGATTCTTAGTGTCTACCTCTACGCAACTTAAAGCCAGATCCTCCAACAAATCTTTGGCCTCTTGTCTCACCTTCTCCTTCATGCAACCATCTGTTTCTTTCGAATTCATTTCTTGGATTTTTTCTTTACCCATTTCCTTCTCCTTTTTTTGCTATGTTCTCTTTTTAAACTAAATTTCCTTTACAAGATTTTCCATATGTGTTACGCTTGTAAACGCAAAGAGTGGGGTAGTTATCTCCAGAAGAAACTATTTACGTCGCCACCTTTGCTCGCCACGGGAGCTCTGCAGGAGCTCCCGTGGCATTTCTAAATTCTACTTTTTCACTTTGTTTTTCTCCTTATGTTGTTGGTTAAAAAGCCATTACCCGCTATCCATAATGATTTACCATAGGCTCCTCCTTTCGTTTTTGTTTTAGTACCATTACCGCAATATAGTTCCTTGCTTGTTTTAATTGTATCATATGGCTTATATTTGTCAAGGATTATTTTTGCTTTTTTGAATTATTTTTTAATTATAGTTCAATATTGTCTTATTGTACGAGGGAAAATGGGGATTTAAATATATATAGTTACTTATTATGGGAAGTTGTATTGTATTACTGCAGGGAGATTTTTCCCTGCGATATTAGAATGATAAAACAGGAAACTTCTTCGGGAAGGAGAAAAGATCAAAGAGGAGGATTAAATGCTACTGCTCAATGCTACGTTATATACTTCTTTCGTTTCTCAATTTGAGCTCAGCGCCGTTTTCTATTAGCAGCTTGGCATGTCCTCTGTGGGACCTTTCAAAAGCTAAATCGAGAGGGGTATATCCTTTACCATCCCTGGCGTCTACATCTGCTCCGTTCTTTAAGAGAAAACCGGTGAACCCAGTGTTTTCTCTTGCTATAGCCAAATGAAGAGGTGTTCTCCCCTCTTTATCCATAGCATTTACATCCGCCCCGGAGTCAATTAGCAGTTTAGCAAAGCCATTGTGCTTTTGCTTGATAGAAAGATGTAAGGGTGAAAGACCCGAACTATTTCCTAAATTAATGTAGCTGTTATTTTCAATCAAAATTTTCATAGTGTCTAAACTGCCCGCCTCTACCGCAAAATGAAGAGGGGTCCACCCGTTTGTGTTGCTTGCATTTACGTCTGCTCCATTTTGAATCAAAATATCAACAACTTTAGCATTGCCGTTGTATGCGGCCAGGATAAGAGGTGTCCAGCCCTGGGGGTCTGCGAAATTCGCATTCGCCCCGTTTCCCAGCAAAAGTTTTACAATTTCCACATATCCCTTATGGGCTGCGTATACAAGAGGGGTATGCTCGTGTTGATCTCCAGAAGCTTCTACCTTCGCTCCGGAATCAATCAGCAGTTTTGCAGTTTCCAAATTACCTTTGTAAGCCGACCATAAAAGCGGCGTCCATCCGTCCTTATCTTGATCATTTACATTGCTGCCTTTCTCTATGAGGTGCTTTACAATATCAATGTGGTCAAAAATAACTGCCAGGTGAAATAGCGAAGTTCCAACTTCTTTTGCCGCGGCTTCAGCTCTATCATGCGATTTTCCTATCTTACCATCAATTATTTCATGCAGCGTTTTATCGATTAATAACTTAGCAACCTCAGCATGGTCCTTAGAGGCTGCGAGCAAGAACGGCGTCCACCCGTTTTTATCTGTTATATCCTGTGTCGCGCCTTTTTCTAAAAGCAGTTTTACAACGTCAGCATCTCCTTTGTGGGCCACCCAATGTAAAACCGTCCATCCCCTCGCGTCCACTTCATTTATATCTGCCATTTCATTCAGACCTTTAATTATTTCTTCTTTATTTTCTTCTTTGACTGCCTGCCATATTTTCATAATTCTAATCTCCCAGGTGGTTTTTCTCTCTCTGAATCACTAGTGCTTTGTCTGCCACCATCATTTTCTACTCTGTTTTTTCCCTCGGGCGTAGTTTTTAATCGGTTTTGCTTATAAGTCTCATAAATAACTTTTGGGTTCACTGTTTTTGTTATTCCCGCCGCCTGCGATTCTCTCCTCAGCATCTCTCTTACATACCTGCCGTTAATTTTCCCGCCCTTCAGAGTTCTGAAAAGATAATCCGATTCTTCGGCATCTAATATTTTAAGCCAGCTCTTGAGAAGGCTAAGAGCCCTATCTCTTAAATTAACTTCTTCTTCCCAAGACTTTAGTACGCCTTTCTCCCAATCTATATCCCCTACCTTTAACCCCACTATATCATTGATTCCCAAGCCGTTATGTAACATCAAACCGAGAATGCATTTATTTCTAAGACCTGTAGGGGCTTTTTCACTCGGAGCGTCTAAAAGCCTTTCTTGTTCCTCCTGTGTCAAAGTTTCCGGTTGTTCTTTTACCCGTTGCATTTGGCCTCCTTTCCAATATTGACTATTTTTTGTATTTCTTTACAAATAATACAATAAAGTTTTTATATTGTCAAGTTCTTCGTATATAATTCCTTATTAAATAAGAATATTGAACTTATGCCACCATAATGCAAACAGTAATTATTTGTTATGGTATTATATGACTAATTTCATCAAGGTACTTCTGGCGGTATTCAATTCAAAACACCGGGGGCTCCATAACCGCAAAACCACCGTCTCTTCCTTCATTGACATAGTTCCATCCGAGACTCGTTAAAACTACCAATCGGATACCCCTCGGATTGCCGCAAACAGCCTTCGGATTAGCCTTGGATGGAGGGATTTTTCAAGCAGAGTAGGTAGGTAGCGGGGTGGGTGGTTTACAACTAAAAAATAGAGTTTATGAGACGTTTTTGAGGATTATCGCATTTTATACTGTTGGGCGAGCCTTGGATTGGGGGGACCCCTGTTTTACCCGGTTTTGCCCCCTGACCGGTCACAAGGGAAATAAAGAAGCCGGCTTTTTTACGAGCCGGCTTCTCTCGTCATTACTTCATCTTTGCTTTAATTCATTCCGGCTAACGCCCCGGCAACCTTCACAAAAGGCGCAAGATGCAGCCTCAAAACAAACCGGGCCATCCTGTTCCCTTCAATGATTTCAGCAAAAGCGGGGCTCATACTGTAATATGCTCCTGTGAATTCCCTTCCCACCTTATTCGAAAGCAGGAACCCGTCCCTGAACGCTCTTAGCGCGGATACCTCAAGCGATAGCGAAGAGCCGTATGCCGCGGTTGCTATGAAGCATGTAGATGAAGAATCATCCTCTATCACCGGCTCATCCGTCACCCTTTCTGGGCCCCACGAAATCGGATCAAGTTCTCCCGTTTCCCCGGTGTCAGGAATGA
>PWSL01000147.1 GCA_003563255.1 Desulfonatronospira sp.
AAAAAGATGTTGTCGAGGGGACTGTCCCAATTGGGATAAAAGCAAAATTTTTTCTTGGGTTGCGGGTATAGCCCGCGTTGGAGGATATTTATAACCATCTGTCAATATTTAATGTTTGATAGAAAAGTTTAGTAATTCTTTTTTGTCAAATTTGATATACTTTTTGGATGTGACGTCGCTCACTGAACATTGACAAGCATGTCACTTTGTACTTAACTATAATTAAGAATATGAAGGGACATAATCAGGAATATGGATATAAACAGACAAGTGGAATTCTGGATGCAAAGTTCCCAAGAGGACCTGGAAGTGGCTGAACAATTGTTGCATTCCGGAAAAATCAGGCATGGTCTCTTTTTTTTACATCTGGCACTGGAAAAAGCTTTGAAAGCGCATGTTTGCAATAAGACCATGGATATTGCTCCCAGAACGCATAACCTTGTCAGACTTGCTGAGCTGGCTGATCTAAAGCTGGCACAGCAACAGAGATGGGTCCTGGCTGACATGAACCCCTACAACCTGGAAGGTCGATATCCCCATATTTTAAGCCCTATACCGGATAAACAAGAAGTACTGAGGCTTCTTTGTAAATCAAAGGAAACAATACAATGGTTGAAAAGGAAATTGTAAATATTGTCAAGGAATATATTCAAAGGCTTACCTACAGTGGAGTAAGGGTCACTAAAGCTGTGATTTTCGGTTCTTTTGCCGGCAATAAACAGGTTGATCAATTCAGCGATATTGATGTTATGATTATATCACCATATTTTGATTCAGCATACACCAGAGAGGATATTAACAACCTGTGGCGACTGGCTGCCGAGGTTGACAGCCGCATCGAGCCTGTACCTGTGGGGGAGGCTCAATGGCAGGAAGACAACAGCAGTCACCTGATTGAAGTGGCCCGTCGTGAAGGCTTTGCTGTGGACCTTGACCATAGCCTGGCATAGACCTTGGATTAAAGTAACCATTAAGAGGGTCCTCGGTGTTGATTAATAGCAGAAGGCCAGGGGACTGTCCTCCGCTAAGTAATGATTATGCAGGTGCACGAAATTTCGCGTCTGCACTTTTGTATTAGTGCAGCAAAAGTGTCGTGGGGACTGTCCCATTGGCCGGCACCTGCCCCCTGAATGGATACGGATTAAAGAACGTCGGCTTTTTGGTGATAAGTCTTATCGTCTTTACGGGCGATGAAGGAATACATTACCGGGACCAGGACCAGGGTGACCAGAGTGGAGCTGGCCAGCCCGCCTATGATGGCCCGGGCCATGGGGGCCTGGGCCTCGCCGCCTTCTCCGGCCCCGATGGCCAGGGGGGTCAGGGCGAAGATGGTGGTCAGGGCGGTCATGAGAATGGGCCTGAGTCTCCTGCGTCCGGCCTCCCGGATGGCGGACTGCATGAGCATGCCGTCCCTGCGGCGCAGCAGGTTGGTCTGGGCCACCAGCAGGATGGCGTTGTTCACCAGGATGCCCACCAGCATGATGCACCCTATGTAGGACTGGATATTGAAGGTGGTGTTGGTGAGAAAAAGCATCAGGCAGACGCCGATGATGGCCATGGGTACGGCGAACATGACTATCAAAGGGTCGCGCAGGGACTCGTAGAGGCAGGCCAGGACCATGTACACCAGCACCAGGGCCAGGATAAGCCCCAGTCCCAGTTCTCCAAAGGCCTCCTGCTGTTCTTCGTAGTCCCCGCCGAAACCGATGCTGAAGCCCTGGGGAATGGGCATGAGCTCCAGCTGTCTTCGAATATCGCGCACAACCTCTCCCAGGCTGGTGTCTGCAAAGTCAGCCGAGACAGTAACAATCCTTTCCTGGTCCTTTCTCTCGATATTCATGGGTCCGGTGCCCGGGCGTACGTCCACCAGGTTGCGCAGGGCAATGCCGGTGTCTCCCAGTCCGGCCACTGTTGTGTCCAGGATTTCATCAAGGGGCATGAATTCCGCGTCCTTGAGCTTGACCCGGATGGAATATTCCTCTCCCCGGTCCCGGAAGTAGCCTGCAGTGGAGCCTGAAAGCACGGTGCGCAGGGCTTCACCGGCCTGGGATACGCTTACTCCCATGCTTTCGGCCCGGGCCCGGTCAACAATAATCACTTCTTCCGGGGCCTCGGTTTCGCGGCTAATACTGGCATCGCTTATGCCGGGCACAGCTTCCACCAGTTCCTGAACTCTCTGGGACAGGGCCGCAGAGGTGTCTAAGTCATGTCCCCGGATTTCCACCTCCACCCGGTCGCCATCGGATGCGCCCAGGCGCAGGATAAACAGCCCGCCGCCGGCCCTGGTCCTTATCTGCGCTCCGGGAATCCGGTTCAGCTCGCGGCGCAGGTCATTTGCAATCTCCTGGCTGGAGCGGTCTCTTTTACTTTCCTCCACTAAGCTTATACGGACTTCCCCCAGGTGGGAGCCGGAAAAGCGCCAGCCCACACCGCCCAGATAGGAAATGACGTTTTCAGCCTCTGGTACCTGGCGCTTGACGATTTCCTCCACCTGCAAAGCGGCCCTGTCCAGGACTTCCAGCCTGGAGCCCACATCCATTTCTATATTTATGCGCACCTCCCCCTCATCGGTTTCAGGCATCATCTCAGTTCCGATGTAGGGCACCAGGGCCAGGCTGGAGATTAGAAGCAGCACGGCGGTCAGGATGGTCAGGGCCCTGTGCCTGAGGCAGGTGTCCAGCAGGGACTGATAACTGGATTCAAGGCTGCCGAAAAAGCGCTTAGATACTGCATTTATGCCGCCGACTGTGCCTGTAGATCCCCCGGCGCAGCTCATGGGGCCCAGGCACCTGGAGTAGAGCATGGGCACCAGAAGCAGGGCCACAGCCAGGGAGCAAAGCAGGGAAAAGCCCACCACATAGGCCAGCTGGGTAAACATGACCCCGGCCATGCCCCTGATAAATATTATGGGCAGAAATACGGCCATGGTGGTCAAAGTACTGGCGGTGATGGCTGCTGCCACCTCTCCGGCCCCGGAGACCGAGGCCTGGGGCGGTGGGGAGCCGCCTTCGCGCTTACGGTGGATGTTTTCCAGAACCACTATGGAGTTGTCCACCAGCAGCCCCGCCCCCAGGGCCAGTCCCCCCAGGGTCATGAGGTTTATGGTGAACCCTCCGAAATATATTATGATAAAGGTGGCCACGATGGAGATGGGAATGGCTGCGGCCACGATGGCCGTGCCCCGCAGGCTGCGCAGGAAAAAGAGCAGCACCAGCACGGCAAAAAAGCTGCCGTAGAGCAGGGTTCCGGCCACGTTGGTGATGGACCTCTGGATGTAGCTGGAAGTGTCGATAATGGGGGAAATGCCCAGCTGGGGGAACTCACGGTTGATGCGCTCCACTTCTTCCAGGACCTGGCCGGCCACTTCCACGGTATTGGCCCCGGACTGCTTGTTGATGGTCAGCCTGATGCCCGGTTCTCCATTGACCCTGACCAAGCGGGTTATGCGCTCCCAGGAGTCCTGGACGTCGGCGATGTCACCCAGCCTGATGGTGGACCCGTCTCTCTGGGCAATGACTGTTCCTGAGAGTTCCTGCAGGTCGGTGAATTCTCCCAGGATGCGCACGGTGGTCTCATGCTGATCCTCTTCGCGCACTCCTGCCGGGAAGTTCAGGTTGGCCTCACGGATACGCCGGTTTATTTCCTCTAAGGAAAGGTCCAGGGCCTGGATCTTGCCCGGCAGCAGGTCTACATGGATTTCGCGTTCCAGGCCTCCACGGATTTCCAAGGCGGCCACCCCGGGGACCCGTTCTATCCTGTGGCGTACCTCGTCCTCGATGAGCTGTCGGGCCTCTATGGGGTCCAGGCGGCTGGAGGCCCCCAGGATAAGTATGGGAAAACTGGCCAGGTCGAATTTGCGCAGAAAGGGCCGGTCGGCATCAGTGGGCAGGTTCGGGGCGACCCGGTCCAGGCGGTCGCGCAGGTCATTGGCGGCTGCATCCAGGTCCGTTCCCCAGGCAAAGCTGACCCGGATATCGCTTAAGCCCTCAACAGAGCGGGAATACATCTCGTCCACCCCGGGCACGGCGCTGAAAGCCCGTTCCAGGGGCCTGGTAATGAGGTTTTCAACCTCCTGCGGTCCGGCATGTTCATAGCTGGTGCGCACGCTGATGGTGGGGTAGGTGATGTCCGGCATGAGGTCAATGGCCACTCTGGACAGGGAGACCAGGCCAAGAAGCACAACTATCAATGTGGCCATGGTCACCAGGACCGGGCGGGAGACTGCGAAAGAGGAGAGTTTGTTCATTACTGGCTTTGTCGGTAAATCTGTTATC
>PWSL01000416.1 GCA_003563255.1 Desulfonatronospira sp.
TAACCCGGACCCCCAGGCTCTTCAAAAATTCCAGGGCTTCTTCCAGGCACCCCCGGGGCAGAGCCAGGTGGTCGGGAAACTCTTCTGCGCAGTTAATTATCCTGGGCTTGCCAAAAGTTGATAAGCGCATGGCCTGAGCCCTGTAGAACTCGGGGTTCTGAAAGGTGGCCATCCTGGTCAAACGGTTCAGCACTTCTGCTGGTAATCCTCCTTTTACCACGTAAATCTGGTTGCCCTGAATCAGTGATGCTTCCCGGGGCAATGGTCCGGACACACCTTCTGGAGGCTTTTTACCTGAAGGAGGCAGGGTCCAGGGTCTCCTTGTGTCTTCTTCAACACTGTCCGGCACTCCAACTACTGCACCTCTTTGACCGGCCTCATGGACTAAAGCCTCCACATCTGCCGGACTCATTGTGTTGACCCCGGACAGAAAAGCCCATTGATCCGGGTATGGCTGCAAAGAGGAGTCAATAAAAACACTGTGCCCCCTGGCTAGAGGATAATATTGCAGAGGCAGGGCAATAAGATTGCCAAAGCCGCCTTTGGGCAATGTGTCCTGGTTGGGGAAGAAGCGGTCATAGGAATCAAAACCCAGTTCCCGCCTGCGTCCCATGGCCCTGGTGAGCACCGCGCATCCAAGCTTGCGGGCATTATGGGCCGTAACCGGACTATTGAAAAAAATCCAGACGTGACCTCCGTTGCCGGACCTGGAACGCTCAAGTGATGCCGGAATCTCCATCTCCCTGCAAATTTCCAGAAATACAGCGGCGTCTTCCTGCCAGGACTTTTTATCAAAATCAGCCGCCAGAAACCAGCAGGTGTCATCCGGCAAAAGTGGATACACTCCTATGGTCTGGTTGCCGGCCAGGTGATCAAAAACAACCTGGTCAGTCACTGGTTTCAGAAGGCGGCTTTCGCATTGGCCGCATTTTACCTTTGGCTTGCCGCATAAGGGTCTTTTCCATTCATTGGCGCAGGCCGGGGTATAGCCGCTTCGGCCCTGTTTGTTTTCCCAGCGGACAGGGTAGACATCTTCCCTGCCCCGAAACAATTGGCGAAACAGGGCGATTTTCTCTTCCGGAGAGGATTTGCGGGATACAGATGCTGACGAAGGTTGGTGCGGGTCCTGCAAGGAAGTTGAGACTGAAGGGGGTTTTGATTGGTCGTCTTCCAGAATCTCAGGGGCAAGCCCAAGCCTGGCTCTCAAGCGTTCATTCTCCGCGCGCAACCTTAAGCACTCGGCTTCAGCGCTTTTTAGAGCCTGAAGCAGGCTTGCTTTATCCATATCGTCCATGCTGGACATAATTGCTCATGAGCAGTTTGCCTTGTTGTTGGGTTGACAGCCACGCGTCCTGCCACGCGCTTCGCGTGGTTCGAGATGTTGGTACTTATCGTTTATTGGTGCGCAGGTCGTAGGCCTTTTCCTGTTCAAACCGAACGCTCATATCGATCCTGGATGGTGTGCTCATTTTGAACCTCGGCCACACCTTCTCGACAGCCTTATATGCAGCCTCGTTTTTCATTCTGAAAACAGCTGTCAGCTTGTTCCTGGATTCATTGTCCTCTACCACCTCAACCTTATCTGGATCTTTGGCAAAACTCTTTGCGGCCTGAATCATTGCCTGCTGTTCATCCTGTGTAGGGTTCCCAGAAAAATGAACTGTTACCAAGACCACCATAGCAAGACTGCTCCCATGAATCAAAAAAGATCAGCCATTTGACTTACGAGCTCTTCTGATACGTCAAATTCTCAGAGGAACCCTGTTGCGGATTCATCCACTCTGGAAGAGGAGTATTGGTAGCTTCAGCATAAAGAATTTCCGGGGCAATATCCACTTCTTCATCCCCCCAGGTCAGCACCCCGAGTTCTCTATTTATTCTGAAATTTTTGAAAAACTCTATATCTCTAAATTTTTCAAAAACGCCCCCCTGGTTTAAATACCTGGAAAAATCCACGATACCTGTGAGACCATCCTCAAAAGTCACCTCAATTTTATACCCACCTTTATAAATGGCAGAAACTACATCTTTTATCATGACCTTTACCTCACTATTTTAACGGCTCAATTTTTCTTGGTGCCTGGTTGTTTCTCGCTAATTCCCAGTTTTGAATTAATTCGTCCCTGTGCTGTGAAGCCCATTCGATTACAAGGCCCAACGCCCGGGGTGCCAGGTGCCCTTCAAGTATACGCAACGTCTCAATTTCTATGGCCACTTTTTCGCTACCATACTCCCCCCTGTCAGCCCACAAACGCCACCGCCCGGACAGGCGAACCGTCGGCCCCGGAAAAATGCAGCGGAAAACAGGCTATGGAGAATCCTGCCCGGGGCAACTGGTCCAGATTGGCCAGGTTTTCAATTATGATCATGTCCTTACCCAGGAGTATCCCGTGAATCAGAAAGGACGTGTCTGCGGGGCCGTCCGCTGATATGGTATCAAAGCCGACACCCTTGAGTCCGGACTCGCTCAAACGGTGCGCCGCCTCCGGGCTTAAAACCGGATATCCTTCAAAATAGCCTGCAGTGCCCCACAACCGGGACCATCCGGTCCTGAACAAAACAAAATCCGCTGTTTTAATCATGTCTTCGTAAGGCGTCAGGTCCTGGGCGGCGATTTCCATTTGCTCCGGTTTAGCGTCAAAGCATACCCCCTGTCCGTAAAAAGCCGAAATGGGCATGCGGTCCAGAGTTTTTCCCCTGTCCAGGATATGGGCCGGGGCATCCATATGGGTACCGGTGTGTGACATAAGGGATAGCTTTGTCTCCGCAAAGCCGTCCTTGTCCAGGTCAAACGGGCGCTCGAGCACCGGGGCGTCTGTACCCGGATACACCGGCATGCCGGGCTCGATACGATGGCTGAGATCAATTATTTTCATCTATTGCCTCAAGGACCTGGCCAGGTCCGCTCCAAGCCTCTGTGCTTGGGACACAACATTTTCTTCCTGCTTTACTTTGCCCCGGTCAAAAATGCCATAAACCGGCAGCTCCCCTGTGATCTCGTATCCCAGGGCGTCAAGAGGAGCTCGCATGGCAGTCATGGTAAATCCCATGTCCGCCTCATCCACCTGTTCACAAACAGCAGCCAGCGCGAGTTTTCTCCCTTGACCCGCCGAGCGGCTCCCATAACCCCTGGGACGGTGATCATCAAAATCATAATAACAGTACAAACGGTCGATAAACGCTTTCATCCATGCCGTGATATTGTAGTTGTGTGTGGGCGACACCAGGACCATGCCCATGGATCCAGACACATCTGGATACAGAAGGGTCATGCCGTCCTTTAATCCGGTACAGATTTTATCTTTCCTTATGGGCAGGCTTGTGGCTTGGACTGGAAACGGCATTGAACACGGTGACCAGGAGATTTACTCCATCCTGTCATTTGTACGCAACCTGGTTCGCCATGTTTTTCACCAGTCTGTTCATTTCTTGGCAAAACTTTGATCCTGTCGGGCCTGCGTCCGAAATTTTTTGCCGCAGGGTCTGCCTTCGTACCTGGTCCTTGCATGCTGCGGAAAAGTCATCCAAGCAAAAACTTATTACTACCCCAGCTTGTACCCCGGCGTATTTTGACAAGAAAAAAGGGGTACGATTTTCACCGTAACCCCCTGAAATATATGGTCGGGAAGACTGGATTTGAACCAGCGGCCCCCTGCTCCCAAGGCAGGTGCGCTACCAGACTGCGCCACTTCCCGTTGTAATTAACCCTACAACGACACTAACGCGGGCTTTGCCCGCAACCCAAAAACATCTTCTCACGCAAAGGCGCAAAGGTCGCCAAGGAAGACAGGAAATACCTCTGCTTCGTCTCTTAAACTTTGCGTACTTTGCCTGCCCAGTTGAATTGCTCGAAGAGCAAGCCCGAAGGGCATTCAACCGGAGCGGTTGGCCTGCCACGCGCTTCGCGTGGTTCAAATTTTTCTTGTTTTTTTATGACCCCAGTTGAACCCTGCTCCACAGGAACGCTTTCAGCGTTGTTTAAAGGGGCAGGCAGGGTTTCAGGAGTAAGTCACAAATAAAGTTCATGGCTTGTTATACCAGATGTGACTGCAAAAAGTCATTTTTGCAGTCACAGATGTCAGAGATCAGATGTCAGATGTCAGATGTCAGAGATCAGATGTCAGAGATCAGAGATCAGAGATCAGAGATCAGAGATCAGAGATCAGAGATCAGAGATCAGATGTCAGATGTCAGATGTCATTAAAATCAAAGAGTTATGTAGATTTTTGATATCTAAATTTTTCATTCTCCGACTTTTTGCAGGTGCATCATA
>PWSL01000522.1 GCA_003563255.1 Desulfonatronospira sp.
GCCGGAAGCCGCAGATTGCATTAGCCATCCAGCACTCACTTTCTTCCGGCACTCATGAATGCCGGAAGAAAGTGAGTGCTGGAGTGATTACCTTTTGGCCTGGCTTCCGGCCAGGACAAAATGATTTTTTTCTTTATCCATCTCTTAATCTATGCCTGCCACGCGTCTTTGGCGTGGTTAATCCTGTCAAATAGCTCTTTTCTTTATTGGGTTGCGGGCGTAGCCCGCTTTGGTATCTGTTTAACATTTTTAAGGAGAGCAGGGGACAGGCACTCCCGCACTTATTTTTCAGTAATGAACTTCACATCAGCTAAAAATAAGTGCGGGGAGAGCCAGTCCCCATGCCACATGCAAAGCGCTAAACAGATACAGGAGTTAATAGTCAGCAGTTAACATTACAGCGAAACTTATGCAACCATTCGGGTAAGGGCAGGGATTTGATATTTTAAAAAAATGCTATAAATCCATAGTACTGACAACATGAACTTATGTCTGTTCAGATGCCGGTTAAAGTGTCTGAACGAAAGGAGAGTTGCTATGTCCAAAGATAATGGCAGGCAAATTCTGGTGGCAGGCACAGAAAAAGATAAAGTGTTCTGGCAAACCATGTACCTTCTGGACGAGCTGATGCCGGTACGTATCACGGCCACGGACAGCAAATCCACTTTCCAGGCTCTAAACAATAATCCAGTCCCGTTCCTGGTTCTTGTTCTTTCCGCATGCCTGTCGGAAAAGCTGACCAAGGAAGATCTTATGAGCATTCGAGAAGATTACTGGGTCGAGATCATAGTAGCGGGTCAGTTTACGACCCGGCGTGGAGAACAGCAGGCTCGCGCCATTGGAATCTCCTGCTACCTTCTGCTGCCGGATCAAGCCCCTCTCCTGGCAGAGCAGACCCAGCACCTGCTGAATGTCTGCCGCAGACGCCTGGAAAATATGCCCGGTCACATGCGCAGGACATACAGATATAACTGCAAAAAGTCATTTTTGCAGTCACAGACGTCAGAGATCAGAGGTCAGAGGTCTAAGAGGTCTGTAAAATCAAAGAGTTAAGTAGATTGTTAATTTCTGAATTTTTCATTCCCCGTCTTTTTGCAGGTGCATCCATACAGGTTTGGACGGGATGAACCTTTTGCATCATGAGTGCAAGCATATCTGGCCCCTGGGCACAAATTGAGGGACATAATGCTGTTTGTGATTTCGTATCTGTTTAGCGCATTTTAAGAAAGCAGGGGACAGGCACCAACCCGCACTTATTTTTAGCTGATGTGAAGATCATTACTGAAAAATAAGTGCAGGGGTGCCTGTCCCCGTGCCACATGCAAAGCGCTAAACAGATACCTATCGACCAGGAACGAAGAACCAGGAACTATGAACTCTCAAGTTATCTGGTTGTTCCTGATAACAAATTACAGATAACCGGGTTGCGGGCACAGTCCGCCTCAGTCATATATCCCAGCATAGCAGTGTATAAAATAACAAGTATATTTTTCTGGCCAATGTGCATCTTCTTATATGTCGATTTTAATGGGCCTGTTGATCAACATGTGTCCGGCAAGTGACTCCACGATTTCCCCTTCCACCATGATCTGCACTGATTCCACCCCTTGAACCTGGCTTGCAGTCAGCACAATAGCCTGGACCAGGACCGCCTCCCACTCTCCGCCCATGACTGCTCTGGTGATCTCCGAAGAAAAATCCAGATAGGCTGTACTGTTCTGGATAAAGCCGTTGAGCAGCCTGACGTTTTCCGGAACCACCCTGCTGAGCATCAGGCTTTGCGGCCCCTGCAGCCAGGTCTCAATCACAGGCACAAGACCGGGTTGCGGCCCGTCAAAATCCCTGGTTTCAGAGGCAAGCTTGATCCTGGTTTCAGTGACCTGCATAAAGTATAGGTCTACTGTAGTTACAACCTTGTCTTCAGAGCAGCCGGCCTGTAAAGCCGCCATAATAATCAGAATAAAAACGTATTTCATGCTTGCCCGGCTACACAATGATTCAGCCTTCCGGACATATACAGAGCTTTTTCGTCTTGCTGGTAATCCATTTTCATAATTGCAACCCTTAACCATAAAAGTAGACTCCGGGTGAAAACGGCTACTGTCTAAGCTTAAGAGCTGTTTCAGCCACCCGGGCACCCAGCCTGGCCCCGTTTTCCCTGGCCCGCTCATCGGGTTCGCCCACGCAGGCAGTACCGTAATGCCCTGTAGCACTCATGGGATCGCCGACAATTATCATGCCGTAGATCATCAGGGCCTGAATGATGGAAAACATGGTCGTCTCCTTGCCGCCTGTGGGATCACCTGATGTGGCGAAAGCCGCACCGACTTTTCCCTCCATCTTTTTCCTTAGGCTTATAAATTCATCTATAACCCTTTTCAGGTCTGCAGCCATCACCCCGAAATACACAGGCGACCCGGCGATAACTCCGCTGCAGTTAAGAAAGTTGTCTTTGGTCACCTCTGATGTGCTTTTGATTATCGCCTGGGCCCCTTCCACGGAGTCCACGCCCCGGGCGACTGCCTCAGCCAGCTTTCTCGTATTTCCCGACTTGGAATAGTAAAGTACCAGTATCTGCATATGCCAACCTCCTGCAACTACTCATTACGATTAAAGAAAAGTTCCTCTTCCATGGGATCCGGGCGGTCAAGTTTATTTTTCTGAGTATGCCAAGCAAGTCCTGTCAAAAGTCCTTTTTCCCCCACGCCCATCCTTAGTGTCCAGACACGCCCTTTGTGTGAGCATAAGGTTCTTTTCGCATTCGCATCTTAAATAGCCGTTCCCCTTCAGGGCATCAACGGCGGGGTGCACAGGCCCAGATCAAGCTCATAATCCGCCATGAGGTTGGCATTGGCCACCGCCTGCCCTGATGCCCCCCTGCAGAGGTTATCAATGCAGGAGACAATCATGAGTCTGTCAGTCCTGGGGTCCTGGACAAACCCAAGGTCGCAGTACATGGTTCCCCGGACCCACCTGGTCTCAGGCAGGACACCTTCCGGCATTATGCGTACCCAGGGGCTGTCCTTGTAGAAATCCCGGTAAACATCCCGGATCTGCTCCGTCTTGATAGAGTATCTCAGGTTTACGTAACAGGTGCTGAGTATGCCCCGGTTCATGGGCACCAGATGTGGACTGAAGGTGAGGCGTATATCTGTACCGGCCGCCAGGGCAACCTCCTGTTCAATTTCCGGTGTGTGCCTGTGCTTGCCCAGACTGTAGGCTTTAAAGCTGTCAGTCACTTCGCAGTACAGTGTCCCGGTCTTGGCAACCCGGCCTGCTCCGCTGGTCCCGGACTTGCTGTCTACAATAATGTCCTGAGCTTTCAGAAAACCCTGTTTCAATCCGGGATACAGGGCCAGAATAACTGAACTGGGGTAACACCCCGGGTTGGCCACCAGGCTGGCACCGGCAATCTGCTCCCGGTATATCTCCGGCAAACCGTACACTGCCTGTTGCAGCCGTTTCTGCTGTCTATGTTCAATACCGTACCACCTGGAATAAACACCTGGATCCCGCAAGCGAAAATCAGCACTTAAATCCACAACCCTGGTCTTTTGCTCCAGGATGGCTGCAGCTATATCCATAGCCGCCCCATGGGGAACCGCCAGAAATACCAGACTGCAGATACCGGCCACCAGTTCCGGGTCTGGAACGGTGATGGCAACGCTGCCGGCCCTGGTGCCCTGCATGAATGGGAAGATTTCATGCAGGGCTTTACCGGCCTCGGAGCGCGAAGTCACAGCCCCCAGTTCAAACCCTGGATGGCTGTTCAAGATACGGACCAGTTCCATGCCGGTATATCCGGTCACCCCAACCACTGCTACGTTTGTTTTGTGCATCCGGTTTCTCTCCTGAATTTTAGTAAGTCACCAGGCTTTTTCCACGACCCTGCGCTCAAAAAGATGCCCCTGCTGGGCAAAAGAGACTGCCCACCCCGGTTGAATGGAAGAGATTCAACCGGGCATGCGCAATACACGGAATATCACGGAATATGCGTTGCTTAGCAACGCTTTAAAAACTTCCGTGTCCTTCCGTGTGTTCCATGGGCAAAACCTCTTGGCTTGCATTGAAAAATAAACAACATGTCGTTTCGAAATTTGTGCTGAGCGCCTAACACTACAGCGAAACTTTGTGTAAATTATCGTCTCGGTCACCGGGGACAGGCACTTTTGCCGACCTCAAACCGTAAAACGGCCGGACTATCCGGCGGCAAAAGAGCCAGTCCCCTTCCAGATTGCTAAACAGATACGGTGAGAGCCAGACCCCGC
>PWSL01000352.1 GCA_003563255.1 Desulfonatronospira sp.
CTGGCGGGTATGGGCATAAAAGGCATGACCCTCACCGACGTCAAGGGCTTTGGACGACAGATGGGGCACAAGGAGATATACCGCGGAGCGGAATACGACGTGGACTTTCTGCCCAAGGTGAAAATTGAAGTCATCCTGGATGATGCCAATGTGGACCAGGCCGTGGAGGCCGCCATAAAGGCGGCCAGGACCGACAAGGTGGGCGACGGCAAGATATTCGTCTACAGTGTGGAAAACGCCATCCGCATCAGGACCGGAGAGTCCGGAGACGAAGCCATCTGATTCAACCCTCAAGAACCCAAAGGCCCGGGCACTCCCATATTTCGGCACTTCCCGGGCCTTCTGCCCACCCGGAAAATTTACAGGCCTTTTCCAGATTGCAAAAAAATGGATCCGGCCCCTCCTTAAATGACAATAAAGGAAAAGGCCTGTAATTCTCATCCTCTCTACTGTTCACTCCTCACAATTTCTTCAAGTCGCCCTCTCTCTTCTTCCCTTCTTCTCCAGATGCCGGTGCAAAAGGTCCCTGAATAGCACTTCAGCGAAACTTATAAAATTGAATATCGTATCTCAATTGGGGACAGGCACCCCGCACCCCCATGCTCCATGCCCCATGCCTTCATCACTGTCCGCCATATTCCAGTTGAAAATATTCTTTCGATAATATAGAAAGACCTCATGACCAATGAATACAAGGAAGGACTTATTGAGGTAGTCCAGGCGGTGTTGCCCATAACCGCGGTGGTAATCTTTCTGCAGGTGTTTCTCATCACCATGCCCTGGGTGGAATTCGTCCGCTTTCTCTTCGGAGTTCTTTTCGTCATGTCCGGTCTGCTGCTCTTTCTGCAGGGGGTCAAGATAGGTCTTCTGCCCATGGGTGAGGCCATCGGAGCAGAGCTTCCCAAGCACGGCTCGCTTATATTTCTGCTTTTTTTCGCCTTCATCCTGGGCTATGCCGTGACCATGGCCGAGCCTGACGTATGGGTCCTGGCCGGGTATGTGGATACGGTGTCAGACGGGATGGTCAGCCGCTACATCCTGGTCCTTTTCGTGGCCCTGGGTGTGGCCATATTTGTTACTCTGGCCATGCTGCGCATTGTTTTAAACGTGCCCATCGCCTACATCTTCGCTGGTGGATACACACTGATCCTGATCCTGTCCTACTTCACCCCAACTGATTTTGTGCCCATCTCCTTCGACGCCGGGGGGGTGACCACAGGGCCCATCACAGTACCCTTTATCCTGGCCCTGGGCCTGGGGGTGACGGCTGTACTTGGAGGCAGGTCCTCTTTTAACGACGGCTTCGGCCTTATCGGCCTGGCTTCCATTGGGCCGGTATTAAGCGTTATGATTCTGGGGATACTCTACTCATGACCTCGCTGATCCTGGAATTTCTGGACGTCAGACATGTCCTGTTTAATGTGCTGCTGGCCATAGGCCCGCTTATAGCCTTCTTCATTTTTTTTCAGATGGCCTATCTGAAGCTGGGCCGCCAGTATGTCATCAACCTGTTTAAAGGGGTTGTACTGGCCATTGCCGGACTGACCCTTTTTCTTCAGGGCGTGGAGGTGGGCTTTATGCCGGTGGGCGCTGAGATGGGCGAGATCATGAACAACTTTGAAAACCTGTGGATCCTGATCCCCATTGGATTTGTTCTGGGACTGGTGGCCACTATTGCCGAGCCGGCAGTCCGCATACTATGTCTTAACGTGGAAAGGGCTTCTGCAGGAAGCCTGGGGCAGATGTTTATGCTCATTACCCTGTCCCTGGGTGTGGGCATATTCGTGGCCATGGGCATGGGCAAGATCATCTTCGGGTTTTCCATATATTATATCCTGCTTCCGGGCTATGTTCTGGCCCTGGTGATGATGAAACTGAGCGATCAGTCTTTTATATCCATTGCCTTTGACGCCGGGGGAGTAGCCACAGGACCCATGACGGTGACTTTTGTCATGGCCATCGCCCTGGGTCTTGCCGAGGCCATGGACGGCAGAAGCGCCATACACGATGGTTTCGGCCTCATTGCCCTGGTGGCTCTGGCCCCCATTTTATCAGTAATGACCGTGGGAGTTTTTCTAAAACTCAAGACCAGGAGGGAGTAATGGAAGTGGACAGGTTTGACCTTATAGTCACTATCGTGAACAAAAATACGTGCGAACCTATCTTAAAGGCCTCAAAAAAGGCCGGTGCAGAGGGCGGCACCATTATCTACGGCCGCGGTACAGGTATCAGGGAAACCAAGACATTGCTGGGCATACCCATCCAGCCGGAAAAAGAAATCATTCTGACCATTGTTTCCCAGGACATCACGGAAAAAGTGCATCAGGCTATCATGAACGCCGGCCACCTGGACAAGCCCGGGGCGGGCATATCCTTTGTTCTTGAACTGAAAAAAGTATCTGGAATCTGCCACCTGTGCACTCTGGACCAGGCCCCGGACAAGCAGGAGGGCTGAGCCGGGTTCGCCGACTGCACTATTACCGGGCTATGCCGTTTTTTGCCCGCCAAAAGTGTGCTGTGCCGCGGGCAGGACATTTCTTTCATGGCCTTCCTCCATGGTATGCTGCGCAGCGACTTCCTGTGCAAGCATTTTTCCAGCCCTTTCCCTTTTTCAAAAAAAACTCTGCCTCCTGTCTTGCAATAATCTTCAACTCCTCTTTTTTGACAAAATTGCAAACCATCCCCTGTAACACACCCCTGCACCTTACAAAACTGTAAACGTCTGTAGCCCCAGTCCGGGCACCTCTGCCCGTTTCCAGGCATAAGATACCGAAATAAAAGAATAAAAAATGCCTGGCCCGAAAAATGTAATATCAGAGACAAAGCTAGATGCAAAAACTATTTAAGGAGGCAAAAAAATGGACGTACCAGTTTTTAATTGCAAAAACCCCGATGATGTTATCAAGGCAGTCAAGGAGTATGATGTAAGCTTTATCCAGTTCTGGTTTGTGGATGTTCTGGGGACTCTCAAGAGTTTTCAGGTTACCCCCAGCGAGCTGGATGCAGCATTTGACGAGGGCATGGGCTTTGACGGATCATCTATCGAGGGCTTTTCCAGGATACATGAAAGCGACATGGTGGCCATCCCGGATCCAAGCACCTTTCAGATGGTCTCCTGGCGTCCCTCGGATAAGCCCGTGGCCCGGATGTTCTGCGACATCAAAAACCCGGATCTTACCCCTTATGAGGGAGACAGCCGCTATGTCCTGAAAAGAGTGCTCAAAAGGGCTTCTGAGAAAGGCTATGACTTTTTTGTGGGTCCGGAGCTGGAGTTTTTCCTTTTCGAGGACTCCACCGCCCCCAAGGGCCTGGATGTGGGTGGATATTTTGATGCCCCGCCTCTGGACCGGGCCAACGACATTCGCAGGGATATCATATTCGCCCTGAACAAAATGGGTATTCAGGTGGAGTACAGCCACCATGAGGTAGCCCCCAGCCAGCACGAAATCGACCTGCGCTACCAGGAGGCCTTAAAGATGGCTGACCAGGCCATAACCTACCGGGTAATCGTCAAGGAGGTCGCCCGCAAGCACGGCTGCTACGCCACTTTCATGCCCAAGCCCCTGTTCGGGGAAAACGGCAGCGGCATGCATGTGCACCAGTCGCTTTTCAAAAACGGGAAGAACGTTTTTTTCGATGCCCAAGGGGAGTTCAGTCTCAGCTCTGAAGGCAAGAAATATATTGCCGGGCTTTTGAAGCATGCCAAAGAACTAACAGCAGTCTGCAACCAATGGGTCAACTCCTACAAGAGGCTGGTGCCCGGCTACGAGGCCCCGGTTTATGTGGCCTGGGCCAGGCGCAACCGTTCTTCTCTGGTGAGGGTGCCCATGTACAAGCCCGGCAAGGAAGAGGCCACCCGCGTGGAACTGCGCTCTCCGGATCCGGCCTGCAACCTGTACCTGGCTTTCGCCTCCATGCTGGCAGCCGGACTGGAAGGCATCCAATCCGGTTACTCCCTGCCCGACCCGGTGGAAGAGGATATCTTTGAGATGAACGTCCAGGAAAGAGCCAGATACGGCATCGACAGCCTGCCCGGCAGTCTGCACGAAGCAGTACACGAGCTCTCCAGAAGTACAGTTATCCGCGAGGCCCTGGGCGACCATATATTCAACAAGTTCCTGGAAAACAAGATCATCGAGTGGGACAATTACCGCATCCAGATCACTGAGTACGAGATGAAAAAATATCTGCCGGTACTGTAAAACTGCATAAATTCCTCTGCAACCTTTAAACCCCTGTATACCCTGTGGGCCATAAAAA
>PWSL01000337.1 GCA_003563255.1 Desulfonatronospira sp.
AGGCTGCCTTTTCATTTGTCACGAGAAACGAGTGACAAATGAAAAAAATTATCCTGTCTTCCTTGGCGATCTTCGCGCCTTTGCGTGAGAAAAAATGGGTTGCGGGCAAAGTCCGCGTTAGAAAATAAGTGCGGGACAGTCCCCATGCCACATGCAAAGCGCTGAACAGGTACGAGGTTTTTAACTTAAGTCCAAAGCCATGAGTTTGCAAGGCCGGGATGGAGAGCGCATAACATGATTTCAACGTAAAACAGGGAACAAGGCAAATGCCCTGTTCCCTGTATCATGCCCGAATAGAATGCTTTCAGCCAGGCTTACCGGCAGAGAGGCACAGTTTTGGCTGCGCGCTGTATAGAGGCTTCCAGCATTTCCCAGAGCGGGGGTATACACCGTTCTAAAATCATTGCCGGGTTGTTGGCAATGCCGGATCAGAAGCTGTTCATCATGGACTGGTAGGCCTGGATGGCAGCCTTCATTGTGGCGGGCGGAGGAGGTGCAGATGAATTGTCTGCTTTAGACTGCCGGGGTTCTGATGCCTCCTGCTGTTCTTCACGCTCTTCCAGGCGCTGCTCGGTCCGGGCTTCAGCCTCCATTCTGGCAGCGTCTGCGGCTACTCTTTGATCCTGGGGAGAGGGGTTTGCCGGGGCCAAGGCCGCCCGGCGCACGGTGCGGGCCTTTTCCTCGGTCTTTTCAGCATCTCCGGGCACAGGTGAAGAATCTATGGAGACTTCACCTTCAACCGCGTACTGCCTGCCATCTGGTCCGGTTTCATAGCTGCAGCTGGCTCCACCGGTTACGTACTGGCCGCCGGCGGCAATATGGGCCTGCTCATGGGCACGCACTTCAGCGTCTCGCTGTCTTAGTTCCTGCAGTTCCTGGCGCTCTTCAGCCGAGAGCTTATTTTCGTCGCGCAGACCATGTTCTTCTACAAGGGGGTCATCGCCGGACTCTGCCTGATCTGATTTTACCGCATCAGAAGGAGTGGATTCTGTATGTGGATTTACAGGTGCGTATCCAGGATGCTTTGTTTGATGTTTTTCACCATGTTCAGACCCGGCCAGAGGGCGGGCATCCGGCCCGTATCCCACTGGTTCCGCCTGCTTGACAGTGTGTCCGTTTGTTCCGGGCTTGCCAGGGTTATGATTGTCCTGGGAATGGGATAATGTGACTCTGTCTCCGAGCAGCATTTGAGCTGCAGCAATTTCAGCGCCGGATACACCGGCCCCGGCATGGGAACCAATATGCGAATCGCCTGTAGCCAGGGCACCGCAGAAAGGGCAGGGGGATTCGCAGCAGGAGTGCGAACCCTGCTGCTGGACTGCGTAATGACCGGTTCCGCCCAAAAGGGCCTCTGAAGTATAATAAGCCTGTTGGCCGGTGGCTGATATATCCATACTGCAACACCTCGAAAGGATCTGGTACTTTACTAACGCGGACTTTGCCCGCAACCCAGTTATCTGTTATTTGTTAATTGTTAATAGGGTAAGGCAGTTAATTTCGGCTTTTGTTCTTCAACAATTAACAATTAACAATTATCGATTAACAATAAACTGATATCAATTTCTTGTTTTTTATGACATGATTTCAGGAGTAGGCGCTTGAAAAGCCTTCCAGTATAATTTTTTTCTGATTATGTTATCGGTCATCATGGATAAAACTTTAGAGCCTGAAAAAAGATTTTTTGAAATTGATACCGGATTATTTTTGAGTTGAAAGTTATCAGCGCTTCACTCGGCGGACCCGGGACCGAACCGATAAGTAACTGACACTCCTCGTTCTCAGGCTCCAGCCTGGAAACGTCTAGTTCTTGCGGCTCCAGCCGCTTCTTCAAAATGTGGCTGGAGCCACAAAAAAGTGATGTCCCCAGGCTGGAGCCTGGGAACAAGAGCAAATATCCTAAAATTTGTAAGTACCTGATTTTATTGCCAATACGATTCTAGTTACTTGTAAGTTAATTTTTAATGAGTGATGAAAAAAAGCTTTATGATTTCAAATGGTTATATGATGATACTGGCTTTGCCTGCAACCCAGTTATCTGTTAGTTTGTTAATTGTTAACAGGGTAAGGCAGTAAATATCTGACTTTTTGCAGGTGCATCAGATATGCAAAATATCAAAATCACTTCATTAATACCCAATTTCGTCATAGAAAAGTTTACAGGTTACCAGGAAACTATCAGGGCCTGTCTTGATGGAATTGAAGCCGGCAAGGTCCTGCGACGCAGGAGGCTGGTGTGGATAAAGCCCAACCTGGTAAATGACTCGCCTTTTCCGGTTACCAGTGATCCGGAAATGATCCGGGCCGTGATTGAGTATGTCCGGGACAATTCCAGGGCCAGGATCATCATAGCCGAAGGTTGCGGTGATGCCGGCATGGAAACCCACCAAGTCTTTGAGTCACTGGGGTATGACAAGCTGGCGAGAGAGTACGGAGTGGAACTGGTTGATTTGAACAATGAAGCATTAAAAAGGCTCAGCAATCCTCAATTCCAGGTCCTTCCGGAAATATATCTGCCCAGAAGGATTTTTTCCGGAATGCTCATTTCGGTGCCGGTTTTAAAGCGCCATTCCCTGGCCGGAGTCACCCTGGCCATGAAAAACCTCCTGGGGCTGGCTCCGCCAAAGCACTATCAGCAGGGTGGCAGCTGGAAAAAATCTTATTTTCACAGCCGGATGCAGCGCAGCATATTCGAGCTCAACTGTTACCGTAAGCCGGACCTGTCCATTGTGGATGCCAGGGTGGGTCTGGCACAATACCACCTTGGCGGGGCGGAGTGCAACCCGCCGGTCAACAGAATTCTGGCCGGATTCGATCCGGTGGCCGTGGATGCAGCCGGAACCGGTCTTTTGGGACTTTCCTGGAAAGACGTGGGCCATATCCGCATGGCGCACAAGGTGCTTGGAACAGCCAAGGAGATTTAAAGATGTGACTGCAAAAAGTCATTTTTGCAGTCACAGACGTCAGAGGTCAGAGGTCTGTAAAATCAAAGAGTTAAGTAGATTGTTAGTAACTTCTCAATAACTCCGGGCAGTATTCCTGGATACCGGCTTCCGCCGGTATGACATCACAATGCAACGACCTGTTTTCATTCGTCATTCCGGCGAAAGCCGGAATCCAGGTATTTTCTTAGTGTAAGATAGCCCAGAATTATTGAGAAGTTACGATTGTTAATTTCTGAATTTTTCATTCCCTGACTTTTTGCAGGTGCATCTTTAAAGTATTGACAAGATGCTATAAAACATGATTTGCAACCCAGAAATAAATTATGGGTATCTGTTTAGCGCTTTTAAGGAAAGCAGGGGACAGGCACAACCCACACTTATTTTTCTGAAGGATGTTTGACGGAATTTTAAAAATAAATTCGGGGAGAGCCGGCCCCGGTACCGCATGCAAAGCGCTGAACAGATACAATAATTCACAGGAGGACGTTTAGAATGCAGGAGAGGGAAGAAGAACAGAGTTTCGCCCAGATGCTGGCGGATTCTGACATGGATGCCGGACCAGAGCTGGAGCCTGGAGACAAGATCCGTGGAAAAGTAATCAGCATTGGAAAAGATCAGGTCTATGTCGATACCGGGACCAAGGTCGACGGGGTGGCTGACAGGGAAGACCTCCAGGACAGCGAAGGCAACCTGGATCTGAAGGAAGGAGACATGCTGGAGCTGTTCGTGGTATCCAGAAAGCATGGAGAAATACGACTGGCTTCATCCTTCGGGGCCCATGGTGGTCTGGAGCAGCTAATGCAGGCTATGGAACAGGAAATACCTGTCCAGGGCAGGGTGAAGGAGACATGCAAAGGAGGATTCAGGGTGCTGGTCATGGGCAATCACCTTGCATTCTGTCCCATGAGTCAGATTGACAACCGTATGGTAGATGATTCTGAAAGCCTTGTAGGCGGAACATTTTTGTTTCTTGTGAGCCGGGTGGAGGGAAATGCCCGGAATATCGTGGTATCCAGGCGGGCTTTGCTGGATAAAGAGCAGGCGGAATCCCTGCAGAATTTCAGCAGCAGATTTTCTCCCGGGGATGAAATAAATGGCAGTGTGACCAGGGTTGAACCCTACGGGATCTTTGTTGAAATCGCCCCAGGCCTTGAAGGCCTGGTGCATATAAGTGAAATGAGCTGGTCCAGAAATGTATCACCTGAAGAAATTGTATCGGTAGGCGAGAATGTGACAGTAAGGCTGCTGGGGATCGAAGAAAAGGATAAGGGGCAGATCAGGATAGGCCTGTCAATGAAGCAGACCCAGGCTGATCCCTGGGACGGCATCAATGATACCTTCGAGGTCGGAAGCGTTGTAGAGGGGGTCGTAACCAGGGTCACATCTTTCGGAGTCTTCGTGGAGTTGACCCCGGGCATAGAAGGGCTGGTACACATAAGCGAGATGAGTTATCTCAAAAGAGTCAACAAGCCCAAGGACGAAGTTCAGCCCGGACAGAGAATCAGAGTGAAAATCAAAGGCATTGAGCCTGCTCAAAGGCGAATATCCCTGAGTTTGCGCGATGCCGAGGGGGATCCCTGGGATGGTGTTGCTTCGCGTTATGTCAAAGGATCCCTGGTGGAGGGCCGGGTGGAAAAACGGGAAGATTTCGGCCTGCTGGGGGCTTTGGAACCCGGGGTTGTGGGGCTTGTACCGGCATCCATGCTGAACCGCGCCCAGGATGCCGGCCTGACGCATAAAAAACCCGGAGAAAACGTGAAGATCGTCATAGACGCAGTTGACGAGGCTGATCGGCGCATTACTCTTGCGCCGGCTGACTCGGTACAAAGTGATGACTGGAAATCCTACGCCGCTGCCCCAGAGAGCAGCCTGGGTACCCTGGGCATAAAGCTTAAAAAGGCCATGGAAGGGAAAAAATAGAACAGGATTTTTTTCAGACGCATCATCCAGGGAGTGATGAAATGATATCTTTGGGAGATAATCACACTACAGCCAAACTTCAAAAATTTATGACCTGTCTCAATTGGGGACAGGCATCCACGCACTTATTTTTAAAATGCCGTCAAACATCCTTCAGAAAAATAAGTGCGGGGAGAGCCAGTCCCCGGAGGTCTATATATAAGTTGCGCTGTAGTGATAAGGGGTTTTCTTTTTTTGGATTTGTCATTGTTCTGGCCCTGATAGCTTTTCTGCTGATGGTTGCAATCCCGCAATACCTGGAATACCGGGATCACGTCGGGGAGAACTCCAACCTCAGCAGTCCTGCAGCCGACCCGCCCTTTTTCATAGCCGGCATTCCGCCATGTTCACCCAGTACCTGAAAACGGCGCTGTCTGTATGTCTTTTAAGGCAACTATTCATGGGGACGACTGACCGGCCTGGGGACTGTCCCGCACCAAGCGCACAAAGAAAGAATTTGACCGGTTTTTCCTTTTGAATTAAGCGGGGCTTGTTGTGAAGATCCTGTATTTGCTTCTGGCCCTGACCGCAGGCATAATGATGCCGTTGCAGGCAGGAATCAATGCCCTTTTGGGGGCCCAGATAAAAAGCCCCATCCTGGCTGCCGCTGTATCTTTTACCGTGGGCGCCGCCTTTCTGGTAGTGCTTTGCATGCTGCTTCGAATCCCTGTGCCTGCACTTTCCGCCTGGGGCAAGCTTCCGCTCTGGATGTGGACCGGGGGACTACTGGGGGCTTTTTTTGTTACCACTACCATAATCCTGGCCCCCAAGCTGGGTGCAGTTACACTTCTGGCTTCGCTTATCGCGGCCCAGATGACCGCTTCAATTATTCTGGATCATTACGGTCTTATCGGCTATCCTGTCCAACCCGTAAACACGGGACGAATCCTGGGGGTTATATTCCTGGTCCTGGGAGTAATCCTGGTACAGCGCTATTGATATCAATTTCTGATATATCTGGAGAGTTAATAGTTGAAGAAAAAAGACTCGTGATTTCAAGTAGTTACTTACTAAGGCAGGCTTTGCCCGCAACCCAGATAAGATAAGAGTTTTTAGCCCACAGATCACACAGATTGACACAGATAAAAGAGATTGAAGAAGCATTTTTTTTCCTTGCGGGAATAAGAACCCGCAAGGAAAAGGCATCAGCCGCTTGCGCGGCGGGGAGAGCACCTGAGCTTAGTGTCCAAAAATGAAACAGTCCCAGTGCCAAGTGCTGAACCCCCGTCATGGCTCAAATTTTTCTTGTTTTTTGTGACAGGATTTCAGGAGTAAGTCACTAAATGTAATTGGACAGCTGAATATTTTAAAAATATAACAATTCCAGCATGTTGCGCTAGAACTTTTGACTGTCAAGTGATATATGGAGGTTTAAATGAACTTGGAACAACAGGTAAGAGATATTGCTCTAAAGGCCCGTGAAGCCGGCAGGCTCATGGCCAGAGCCGATTCGGAAAAGAAAAACAGGGCCCTGGAAATACTGGCGGATCTGCTGGAACAAAAGAGCGGCAAAATCCTTGAGGCCAATATCAAAGACGTCCATGAAGCGGAAAATAGAGGCCTGGACAAAGCCAGGGTGGAAAGGCTGAAACTGGACTCCGGGGCTGTAAAATCCATGGCAGGGGCCTGCAGGGAAGTGGCTGCCATGCATGACCCGGTAGGGGGGATTGAGTCCATGCACAGAAGACCCAGCGGCATCACTGTGGGCAGAATGCGCATTCCCCTGGGCGTGGTGGCCATCATTTATGAATCCAGACCCAATGTTACCATAGACGCGGCCATCCTGTGTCTCAAGGCGGGCAATGCCGTGATATTAAGGGGCGGATCCGAGGCGGCCAATTCCAATGAGGCCCTGGCCGGTTTCATATCCATGGCCCTGGCCCAGAGCGGACTTTCCGAAAACGGGGTCTGCAGCCTGCCATCCACAGACCGGGAAGCAGTGCGTATTATGCTCAAGCAGGACGACTGCATAGACGTGGTCATCCCCAGGGGCGGGGAGGGGCTTATCCGGGCCGTGGTCCAGGATGCAACCATGCCCGTCCTCAAGCATTACAAGGGAGTGTGCCACATCTATGTACACAACGACGCCGACCTGGACAGGGCTTTAGATATTGTCCAGAACGCCAAGGTTCAAAGGCCCGGGGTATGCAACGCCCTGGAATGCCTGCTTGTGCACTCTGACGTTGCAGGGGATTTTCTGCCCCGTTTGAGCTACAGGCTGGCGGGGGACCAGGTGGAGTACAGGGCCTGCGAAAAATCCCTGCCTTTGCTTGGAGATGCTGCAGGGCCTGCAGCTCCTGATGACTTCGGCCGCGAGTTTTTGTCTCTGACCATGGCTGTTCGCGTCGTAGACAGCCAGGACCAGGCCCAGGAGCATATAGATAAATTCGGTTCAGGACATTCCGAGGCCATCCTGACCAGGGACTACTCCAGTTCCATGCGGTTCCTGCGGGAAGTGGACGCATCCGCAGTCTTTGTCAACGCCTCCACCAGGTTTAACGATGGAGGACAGTTCGGGCTGGGTGCCGAAATAGGCATATCCACCTCCAAGCTGCACGCATACGGACCCATGGGAGTGCGGGAACTCACCAGCACCAAGTTCGTGGTCCTGGGCGAAGGACAGATCCGCGGGTGATCCTGGGGCATGGGAAAGAAGTATGCAGGTATGGGAGTATCGGTGTATGGGAGTGGGAAAAGGCTGTGTTCGGGTGTGGGAATCTGGGCGTGTGGGAGTATGTAAACCTGGATTTTGAGATGGAAACCCTCGCATGAATCAGGGTCAGGAACATATAGAGCACAGGGCGGAGCAGCTTCGCCGGGAAATCAACCTGCATAATTATTATTATTATGTCCTGGATGATCCCGTTATAAGCGACGCAGAGTATGACCGGATGCTTGCGGAACTGAAAGACCTGGAAGAAAAGCATCCCGGGCTTAAGCATCCCGGATCGCCCACCATGAAAGTCGGTGCCCCGCCGGCAGGGCAGTTTGAGCACAGGGAGCACTCCCTGCCCATGTACAGTCTGGACAACAGTTTTTCCCTGGACGAGGTCCGGGATTTTGTTCAAAGAATCAAGAAGCAGATTCCGGACGCAGACCCGTATTTCTGGGCGGAGCCAAAGCTGGACGGACTTGCGGTGGAGGTAATTTATGAAAACGGGCTGTTTGTAGCCGCCAGTACCAGGGGGGACGGATACGTGGGGGAGGACGTCACAGACAATATCCGGACCATCAGAAATCTGCCCCTGACCCTCTTTGATGTCGACTCCATGCCTGAATACCTGGAGGTGCGCGGAGAGGTAGTAATCCCCCGGCAGGAATTCGCCCGCCTCAATGCGGACAAAGCTCGGAAGGGAGAAAAGGTCTTTGCCAACTCCAGAAACGCCGCCGCCGGGTCTGTTCGTCAACTGGATTCCAGGATTACGGCTTCCAGGCCTCTGTATTTCTTTTCCTACGGCACAGGTATAAGCAGGTTCAAGTCCGGTTCGAACTGGCAGAGCCAGCAGGAGATAGCCCGGGATATGGAAGCACTGGGTCTACCTACGGTTCCTGGCGGTCGCATATGCAGGGATACTGATGAGGTGGAGCAATGCTACCGGGAACAGCTTGACAGGCGCGAACAAAGCCGTTTTGAGATTGACGGGCTGGTGATAAAGGTCAATGATATTGCTTTGCAGCAAAGGCTGGGCTTCACCTCCAGGGCCCCCAGATGGGCCATGGCCCTGAAGTTCCCGGCTATGCAGGGCAGAACCAGGCTGAATGATATTCAACTGCAGGTGGGGCGGACCGGTGTATTGACACCGGTGGCCATTCTGGAACCTTTAAACCTCGGCGGGGTTTTGGTTTCAAGGGCCAGCCTGCACAATGAAAACGAGATACGGGCCAAGGACCTTAAAATCGGCGACATGGTGCTGGTACAGCGCGCCGGGGATGTGATCCCGGAAGTGGTCCGGCCCCTGGTCAAAGAAAGAGACAGTACGCAAATTGACTTTATCTTTCCGGATGAGTGTCCGGCCTGTGATAGTCCGGTAACCCGGCTCAAGGACGAGGTTGCCCTTCGTTGTCTCAACATCTCCTGTCCGGCCAGGCTGGAGCAGCAGCTTATATATTTTGCCGGCAAGCAGGGGCTGGACATTGAGGGGCTGGGACGGCAGTGGATCAGGGTACTGGTGAGCAAGGAGTTGATTAAAAGCCCGGCTGACCTTTTTCGCCTGCGTCTTGATGACCTTGTGCCCCTGGATGGAATGGGCCTGAAACTGGCTCATAATATCCTGGATTCCATAAGGGAGGCTGCTGAAAAGGCTGTTTTGCCCCGGCTGATCGCCGCCCTGGGCATCAGGCATGTGGGAGTGGAAACCGCCAAGAGGCTGGCTGAACATTACAAAGACCTGGATGAGCTGGCTGCAGCCCGGCAGGAGGACTTGCAGGGCATTGAAGACATCGGCCCGGAAGTGGCCCTGTCAATTGCAGAGTTTTTTAACAACAACCAGAATAAGAAGCTCCTGGAAGAATTTAAAGAAATCGGCCTGTGGCCTGTACAAGCCTTGAATGTCGATAATAAAATGCCACTGAAAGGTAAAAAAATGGTTTTTACCGGAGGAATGAAGACCCTTTCCAGAGACAGGGCCAGAGAGGAAGTGGAAAAACTGGGCGGCAAAGTTGTCGGGTCGGTTTCCAGAAATACGGATATGGTGGTGGCAGGGGAAAACCCGGGCTCAAAACTAAACAAGGCCCGGGAACTAGGCATTGAGATACTCAGCGAAGACGATTTTTTAAACTTTTTACATAGCTGGTCTTCCCGGAACTGATTTCTGTTTGCAGTGATTTTTTAACCGAATACCAATCGTACACGCCACCAGGTTTTATTACTTACCCCAGCAAGATTTTTAACGGCAAATTTCAAGGAGGTATTATGCAGACACAAGTCATAGTTATGGGTGCCGGGGGGCGCATGGGCGGTACCATTTCCAGACTGGCCATGGAGGATTCCCAGGTGGACCTGGTGGGTGCGGTTGAAACACAAGGGAAACTGGACACCCTGAAAGGCCTGTCATGCATGGTGCAAAGCGATTTGTCCAAGATACTTCAGGCCTACCCTGAAGCCATAGTGATTGATTTTACAGTTCCTGAGACAAGCCTGGACACCGCTGAAAAATGTTCCAGTGCCGGGGCTGCGGCTGTAATCGGCACCACCGGCTTCAGCGCGGAACAGACCGTAAAGCTTCAGGACCTGGCTGTATCCACCAGGATTTTCTGGGCCCCGAATATGAGTGTGGGAATTAATGTTCTGATCCAGATACTGCCGGAGCTTCTCAAAAGCCTCGGGGAAAAATATGACCTGGAGATAATGGAGATCCATCACAAGTTTAAAAAAGACGCCCCGTCCGGTACTGCTGTAAAGCTGGCCCAGATACTGGCTGAAACCAGGGGGCTTAATATGGACCAAAACGGGGTATATGCCCGTCATGGCATCATCGGGGAGAGAGGCAAGGACGAAATCGGGGTGCAGACCCTGCGCGGGGGTGACGTGGTAGGTGAGCACACCTTTTACTTCCTGGGTCCAGGGGAAAGAGTGGAAGTTACTCACAGGGCCCACTCCCGGGAGACATTTGCTCAAGGAGCTCTCAGGGCCGCGCACTGGCTTGCAGGGCAAAAACCCGGGAAACTGTACTCCATGGCTGATATCTTTGCATAAGCTCTGTCCTGCAGGGTTACCATTCCGGGGATGCCGCAATCGGCCATTAGGCGCTCCTGAAACCCTGTCATAAAAAACATGAAACTTAGACAGGATTAACCACGCCAAAGACGCGTGGCAGGCATAGATTGACAGGATAAGCAATCAGCGGCCGGAAGCCGCAGATTGCATTAGCCATCGCCAGAGGCGAGTGATTACCTTTTGGCCTGGCTTCCGGCCAGGACAAAAATGGTTTTCTCTTAATCAATCTCTTAATCCTGTTAATCCTGTCAAAAAAGATCTTTTCTATATTGGGTTGCGGGCATAGCCCGCCTTGGGCTTTTGTTCTTAAACAATTGTAACTATTCACCATGGTCCGGGAACTTTGCAAACAGGACGTAAAAACTCACTCCAAGGAAGCGTAAATCAAAACCTATACACTGGTTTGATAACCAGGATATATGCTGTAACATGCCTTGAATCAGGTTCGGTGTTTTACGGCTTTGATTAACGCTTCCTACGTCGTTCAGACAGTTTACGCCCAGTTTGCAAAGCCCCCGGACCATGAATCCGCAACCAGGCGCTTTATCCAGCAGAAGCAGCTGGAGAATAGTTATACACAATTAACAATTAACTGATATCAATTTCTTGTTTTTTTTATGACAGGGTCTCAGGAGTAAGTCACTTACATACAATCCATTACAATTAGATTTTTTCAATGCATAAAACTTTCGGATACTTATTGTTGTTTTGCCTGGTCATGGGAGTGTTTCTGCTGCATGCAGGTAATGTCAGGGCCCAGACGCTGGATTTTTCCAGTTTTCTCATCGACACCCATAAAGATCACCTGGTGGCTGTGTTCTCCATTGATATCCAGGATTTTGAGAAAATCCGGGATGCCATGCATGACGGTAACAAGATGAG
Source organism: Desulfonatronospira sp. (assembly GCA_003563255.1). Lineage (GTDB taxonomy): Bacteria > Desulfobacterota > Desulfovibrionia > Desulfovibrionales > Desulfonatronovibrionaceae > Desulfonatronospira. The sequence continues at coordinate 11,500 of PWSL01000337.1, forward strand.
TATGCATTGTTCAATCCAGTTGTACAGGCACAGGACGCTTTTCTGGAATAAAAAAATTCACGAGAAGACTATTGTAATTGACCTGGAAAAAGACCTTCTTACAGGAGAATATCTGATTATATTCCCAGATAAGACATATAAGCTCCAGGAATTAAAAGAAGATAGCTTTGATGCCCTTTTTAAAGATATGAGCATAAATCTTTCTCCCCTGGAAAAAATAACTCCTGGAAGAAATTACAGGCTCCAGATAGGCATAAGGGTTATTTCCAGAGATGTTCCCAAGTGGATAAAAGCTACCCTTTTTTTTCTTCCCTGGGATATAATCAAGGAAGTAAAGTACGAGATGGATTTTTCTTTTTGAAAAAGGGGACCAGTATCAGCTGGAGAGCGCCTAACTGAATTTCTATATTCACAGACGTAGAACCTATGAGTTCAGAGTTAAAAAGTGAGCCAAAATACCATTGCGGTTTCCCAGCCCGACTCCAAGGAAAGGCGCAGAAGGCGTAAAGAGATCTACATAGCCCTTGCAGCCGCAGGACTCATCGGCCTTTTAACCTGGATCGAACTGCATTTTTTCGGCGTAGAGTCTTATCTCTTCCTGGCTTTCTTCAACCTCAACCTGATTCTTCTGCTGCTGGTACTTTTCCTGGTTCTTCGCAACATTTTCAAGCTGGTTATTGAACGTAAGCGTAAAGTCCTTGGGTCTAAACTAAGGACCCGGCTTGTAATGACCTTTCTTGCCCTGTCCATTGTGCCCACCCTGCTGATGTTTTTTATTGCGGTTCGTTTTGTCCATACTTCTGTTAACTACTGGTTTCAGGAACAGGTCGGCCAGTCCATGCAACAGGCCCTGGAGGTGGGCCAGGTGTTTTATTCTTCCGTCAAGCAAGGCCTTGAAGTTCGCTCCGAAGTTACCCTGGAACAGATTAGAACCCAGCGTTACCTGTGGGGCGGACCTGGAATGGGCAATTTCCTGGAAGGCAAAAAGGCTGCAGAACATGACCTTACCCTGGTGGGGATCGTCAGTCCATCCCTTAAAGAGCAAAACTGGTACGCGGATGAGGAATGGCAGGTTTACTGGCCTGAAATAAAACAGAACGTTCCCTGGAATGAACTTCTGGAGAGTCCTGGGTACTGGACCGGCATGTGGTCCAGCGAGGAATCCGGGGACCTGGTGATGGGAATCATGCCAGTGGATGAGGCCAGGACAGGGTTTCTGGTGATGGGACAGACTTTGGAACCGGGGCTTATGGCCAGGCTGGAGGGAATTGTTCAGGGCATTGAAGAGTACCGCAAGCTGGAAACCATAAAAAATCCCATGAAGACCGCCCTGTATACCATCCTGGGATTGATTACCCTGCTGATTCTTTTTGGATCCACCTGGTTCGGGTTCAAGCTTTCCAGGGAAATATCCGCGCCGGTTCAGGCCCTGGCCGAAGGGACCGAGAGGGTAGCCAGAGGAGATTTGGGGGTGCGCCTCCAGGATCAGTCTGATGATGAATTGGGGCTGCTGGTGCAATCCTTCAACAAGATGGCCAGGGACCTGGAAAAGAGCCAGAACAGCCTGACCCGGGCTAATGTGCGCCTGGCAAGCCAGAACCAGGAACTGGAGTCCAGGGGCAGGTATATGCATGCAGTCCTGGACAATATCACCGCCGGAGTCGTCTCCTTGAACCACGAAGGCAGGATAACCACAGTGAACAAGGCTGCGGAATGTATTCTTGGAATAGACAGCCGCAAGGTATTAGGGCATTATCCCCTGGATATGGTGGGGGGGGAATACGGCAAACTGATAGAGGAATTGTTGAATCAGCTGCATGACCTCCCTGAATCGCAGTGGCAGAGGCAGCTGGAGCTTGAAGTGAAGGGCCGCATTGTCAAGATAATGGTAAATGCCGTGATCCTGAGAGGTGAACAAGGGGACTACTACGGTATCGTGGCTGTGTTTGAAGACATTACTGAACTGGAAAAAATGCAGAGACTGGCTGCATGGAGAGAAGTGGCCAGGCGCATAGCCCACGAGATCAAAAATCCTTTGACCCCCATAAAACTGTCTGCTCAGAGACTGGAGAAAAAGTTCGCATCCAGAGTGCAGGATGCTTCCTTTGAACAGAGTACGCAGCTGATTATCAGACAGGTGGAAAACCTCCAGCAAATGGTCAGGGAATTTTCTTCTTTTGCCAAGCTTCCTGAGGTCAGGCCAAGGCCTGATTGTATCAAGAGCCTGGTGGAAGAACTGGTGAACATGTTTGCCCAGAGTCACAGGCATATCAAGTGGGAACTGACTGTTGCTCCGGATATCCCAGGTTTCAGTTTTGACCGCGAAGCCATGAAAAGGGTGTTTTTGAATATATTTCTGAATGCAGTAGAAGCAATTGATAAAAGCCGGGACGCTGAGGTTGCCATCGACCTGGATTATGATGTCCAGCTTAACAGGGTTTTCGTGCAGGTGGCGGACAATGGCCCGGGACTTAGTTCCGAAGAAAGGGCCAAGCTTTTCGAGCCCTATTATTCCAGCAAAAAAGAAGGAACCGGCCTGGGGTTGGCAATAGCGAAATCCATTGTTTCTGACCACGGGGGATATGTCAGGGTCAAGAGAAACCAGCCCAGGGGCACCATATTTGTTGTTGAGCTACCGGTGCGCAACCCCGAAAGTATAAATATCGCCTGAGTCAAATTTTTTCTTGTTTTTTGCTGACAGGGTTTCAGGAGTAAATCACTAACGAAGAAAACCACAGCCCGGCAATCTGAAGTTTGCAGGGGAGGGTGCTTTTTTGGTCAACTGCAAGACAGAAACAATAATGGTCCTGGAGCATGACCATCACAGGGCTTTGGATATAGCAGACAATTTGAAATCCTGGGGCATGACCCCATTGGTTTGCGACAGTCATTTCAAAGCCCTGGAAAAGACAGAAGAGCAACACTTTTCCGTTATCCTGGCCTGTATGGAGGATACCGGCATCGACGGCCTGGAGTTTTGCCGTATATTGAAAAATCGTCAACAACTGGGAAGGATGGGTTTTACATTTATAATCCTCATGGGAGAAAACCACCACCGCATTGATATTTGTGAAAGCCGGGAGGGGGTGGACGATTTCATTATCCACCCATTCCTGGACTGCGAGCTCAAGTGGCGGATCATGTCAGGCCTGGCCAGGCAAAGAGAATATCACGAGAGTCTGACCTCCTCCCTGTTCGATCCCGCTACACTTGTCCTGAACGAAAAGGGCCTGAAAAAAGTCCTTTACCAGGAAGTGAATCGTCTGGGACGAAAACAAGGTTTTCTTTCTCTGGCAGTACTGGATTTCAGGGAGCGGGACATGATGGAATTAAGCCTCGGAACAGGTCTTTGCAGGTGGGCCAAGGAGGAAGTTCTGAAATCCATGAAGGACAGGCTGCGCAACTATGATCAGTTGGCCAGGACAGACCTGGACCGGATATGTATAATCTCAGGAGAAAACAGTATAGAGGGCATAACCGGTCTTTTAAACAGAATTTCCGGCTTTATGACAAATCTGGATTTTAAAGCGGCCGTGGTGAATGATTTTGACCTGTCTCTTGGGGGTGCCTATGTAAGTCTGCAGGTCAAGAGCACATATGATAACATGGGCGTCTGTGCAGAGCATATGTACGACTGGATTTCAGAAATCATTGATTTTTCTGGTTCCTCCAGGGGATACACGGGACACCTGGACGAAAGCGGCCTGCATATACAAAGCGTTTCCAGCTGACGGGCCCTGACCGCCTGACACTACTGCAAAAAATTTTTAAAGCGGGCTTTGCCCGCAACCCATTTTTTCTCACGCAAAGGCGCGAAGATCGCCAAGGAAGACAGGATAATTTTTTTCATTTGTCACTCGTTTCTCGTGACAAATGAAAAGGCAGCCTTGTCC
>PWSL01000166.1 GCA_003563255.1 Desulfonatronospira sp.
GTGCAGCTGCGGGCTTGGTAACAGGCTGATGGATGATGACTTCTTCAACGGTTTCGCGCACCTCCACCAGTTGCGCTGCGCCAGTCCTGGGGTGTCGTTCAATCTTGCGCCGCCTGGCCCAGTTATAGGCGTCGTCATGGTGATCCACGTAGCAGAGCAACAGGCTGGAGTCGGTTTTGTGGACAATCAGGCGAATGTCCATGTTGACGCTGACTGACCAGAAGTTGGAGTCTTTGGCGCGATCGAGCTTATGGAACCGCAGGCCAGAACTAGCTGGGTTTAGCTGGAGATCGAAGGCGGCTGTCTTAGCAGCTTTCTGCTCCTGGTTGGTCAGCTTGGTGAGGCTGTCGGTGAAGGTGTCTGCGATACGGAATTCCATAGTCTAGCTACCTTTCAAAGCTTTGATGCGGTCAAGAATTTCACCAGACAGTCCTAGCCACTCTTCTTGGTGGTAACTGTCCCAGAAGCTTGACTAAGACTAGGCGTTCTATTCACTCACTAATTTTCAAGACAATTTATACGGCCAAGGAAGGATTTATCGCTTGTTGAATTACTCCAGAAAATTTCTCTACACTTACAACCGTCATATTAAATAGCAACGATAAATCTCTTGCAGACGATTCAGAGATATCAGTCAAAACCATAAAGGAATGTTCTTTATCCAAATCCAACAGTGACGATATTCGAGAGTATTTATTCACATGCCTTTGATAATCCCCTGTTTTCCCTTCAAACCAGAAAATATTTCCATTTATACTAAATATGACATCTAACTCAAAGTCATCTCCGTTTGGCAGCACTATCTTAGGATTCAAAAGATATGCATAATGAGATTCTTCGGAGACAGTTTCTATTAATTCTATAACTTGAATTTTTATGAATCTTTCAAGCCATTGTCCTGTGAAAAAATTTATAGCCTTCGGGATTTTACTCGGTCTAGCATACAAAAGGAACTTAGGAGAATTCTGATAGTTATATTCTTCTAAGAAAGCTATTCTGTGCAATCTAGTTGCCAGTTGACAAACAGCCGAAACTCCATCCTGAGTTTCATTCCTAAGATTCATTCTAAATGAATTTCCTAAACTTATATTTGATTTTATCCTTCTATAGAATTTTTCAATTAGCTCGTAACGAACTCCCATAAAAACAGCTATTTTATCTAATACTTCATCCTCATCGCCCTCGTCAGGCATACTTTTTACTTGGATTTTTTTCTCATTCAAGAACCTTACTATGACATCTGGAGATTCTCTTACAGCGTTTTTGACATCTATTTTTTTACATTCTTCAGAATCTACGATCAGCTCTTCATCTTTATCAAGAGAATTATCCAAGTCAGTCGTATAGGTAAGGTTTTGATTACTGTCATTCGATAAATTAAGCCTATAAGACTTACGTCTTCGCTTGTTTTTCTGACTAACAATCAAATATGTCACAAGAGATCCAGAAAGAAATCCAAGCAAGAAATAAATATAGTTACTCATATGTCACTCAATCTAAACTACACTAAACACTTTCATCACCTCATCCCCCAGGTGGTTAATTACCTTCACCGCTATCCTGCCAGACTTGGGTTTATCAAAAGGTCTTGATGTATCGCTATACAAGGATTCCCAAGCTTCCTCGTCGATCTCAGCTTTGAGCGTTGTTTTCAGCGACTTATAGGGGTCGCTGGCTCCCAAGAAATAGGCATGACGCACAAAGAAGCTTTCCTCGTTGTAGTCCGTGTCGATGAACCAACAGGCTATTTCATCAGGGCTGCTCGATCGCACCTCCCCTGACTGAGGGTGAAACACATCAATGCCGTGGATCTTGACCTGGATCTGGCCATCCTCCACCTCGTCGATGTCGATGTCGGGTTCACCGAAGATGACGAACAGGTTGCCAGCCCCTGTGGTCTTCAGTTCATCGGCCATGTGGAGGTCAGCATTCATCCTGGCTTTCAGTACCGGGATGCGGCCCAGTTTGGTGAACTCGGCGGAGTGGGCATCGTAGTTGAAGGCACAGCTAATCAGCACATCAAAGCCAGCATCCCCGGCCTCGCGGGTAGCGGCCACCAGGTCAGCCCTTGAAACCGTGCCAAACTCAGGGCCGATGAAGATACCTGCTCGTTTCTCCGTCTCGCTCTCACCCTCGACATAGCGGCCCTCGGCGCAGATGTACTCCCCTGGCCAGCCAACGATGGTGGTGAAGTTGATCTTGCCCTCCTTATGGGCCTGCTGTACCCCAGCCACCTTCAAGTTCTCAAGGATGACATCTGCAAATTCCTTCTCTTCGGCACTGCGATCGGGCTTAGTGAGGTTGGGGTCTACCAGTTCGTCGTTCTCATCCACCACCAGCACCCGGTGGGGCGATAGACTCTCAACAGTGAAGGGGCCAGCTACTCGGACGGTGTTCTTGTCCTCGTAGGGCTTGTCGTAGAGGTATTCCTGGTCAGCCTTAGCGGCAATGGAAGCATCGATCTCCCGCTGCCGTCCAATTCGGGCCTTCCAGAACCGCTCCAGGGGTTCATGGGTGGCTTGGGGCCAATCGGTAGGAGCCTCACGGGGAACTTCCCACTCCAGCAGGGCATTGGCCGGGGCATCCTCGCCAGAGGGCAGCTTAACGGTGCCGCTGGTGGTGAAGTCCACATTCTTACCATCTCTCCCCCCGGTGGTGATGGTGTAGGGCTTGGGATGGCCAGTAAGGGCGGTGTTGATGTCTGCTAGTGCCCCCTCTACCTTGGGTTGCCACTGCTCATAGATGGTGTCGATCTCGGTGTTGTTGGCAATGGCCTTGAGCGTGATGTGGGGCACCCGCTCATAGACAAAGCCCTGGCGGATGTTGCGGTAAGTAGGAGCTTGGGAAACGGGATTGCGGGTAATTTCAGCCTCTTTCTTTTGGCCCTCTGGGGAGTCTGTCAGCAGGTAATAGGGGTAACGGGCACCCATGATTCGGGCACGGGCAAGGGCTAGGGCTACGCGGGAGGTGTCGATGGTGATCCAACGGCGGCCCCATTGTTCAGCAACGTAGGCAGTGGTGCCAGAGCCACAGGTGGGATCTAGGACAAGATCGCCGGGGTCGGTGGTCATGAGGATGCATCGTTCAATAACTTTTGTGTTCGTTTGGACAACATAAACTTTGGACTCAGTAAACGCGCCGGTTTGTGTATCTGTCCATACATTCGAGAATTGACTTACAGGAAAGTCATCTAAGAACCGGACATAAGCAAGAGAGCGGCTAGTAGGAGCACCCAATCTTTGGGCTCTCTTCAGCCTTAAAAGTCCTTCTTCATGAGTCTTCCAATGTCCTTTTCCTGGCGAGAATTTATATCCTTCAAATGGAACTTGGAATTGACTTTTATCACTTCCACTCTGAGAAGTTAAATTGTCATGCCGGTAAATTCTTGTGCCTTCGGGCACTAAATCCTCGTTGCCACGCTCATTATTGAGCATAAATCTTCTAGTGCCATTCGGGAGTTCTAACCTTGTATAGCGAGAACCTACGTCTTCCTTCAACCCTTTAGGTTTATATGGCTGCCTATATTTAATGTCTGAGTATGAACTAGTATACCAAAGCAAAAAATTAAATTGGTTAGACAAAAGGTTGCCAGAGAGTCCACTTGTAGTTGCAAAACATATCTCTGTGCAAAAATTCTCTTCTCCAAAAACTTCATCCAGCAAAGCTCGAACTCGATGAACATTTTCATCCCCAATCTGCACAAAAATTGAACCACTATCGGTCAACAAGTCCCGCGCCACCGTCAACCGATCGCGCAAATAACTCAAATACGAGTGAATCCCATCCCGCCAGGTATCCCGAAATGCCTTCACCTGCTCTGGTTCACGGGTAATGTTGTCCAGCTTGCCGTCCTTCACATCCCGGCTGGTGGTTGACCACTGAAAATTGGAGTTGAACTTAATCCCATAGGGCGGGTCAAGATAAATACACTGCACCTTCCCCCGTAGCCCCTCCCGTTCTGCCAAGGAAGCCATGACCTGAAGGCTATCGCCCAGGATCATGCGGTTCGACCAGTTGGCATCATGCTTGTAGAAGTCGGTGGCGGTGGCATCCTGGGGCAACCCGTCAAAGTCAGCAAAGAGGTCAAAGCCTAGCTGCTGGGGCTGGGTGGCCTCAGCTCTCTCCTTACTCTGCTTCAGTAGGTCATCCACCAGCACTTTGGGGTGTACCTTCTCCTGGATGTAGAGCGGTGGAGCACTCACCACCAGGTCAGACCAATCCTGCTCATCCTTACCGCGCCAC
>PWSL01000503.1 GCA_003563255.1 Desulfonatronospira sp.
AAATTTTCTTAGAAATAATTGGTTGAAAAAATAACCCAACTATCTTGTTGAACTATTTTTGGACTGCTCCCTGTCTTTGCTCGCTGCAAATCATCCAGGATGTTAAATGTTTCATTCCGGTAATGCTTAATAGGGAATGACAGCAAACCGGCAAAGACAGCCCAGCCCTTCCTGTGGGACACTGGACAAACCCTTATCAATATCATCTGGCCTGTTCTACAAAATTTCATTCAGGAAAAGTAAAAACATCTGACACTTTCCTCAGTCCTTCATCAGGATCAGGTCTTTTTTTTAAATTTGTAATCTTCATTTATTCCGGCAAGCTATATAAAGCCATATTTTGCCCCAGGCGATTGGCCTATACCTTACCTAGGATTTTTGTTTTCAAGGTCCTCTATGAGCCGCACAACGTTTCAGTGTTTACACAAAAAAGACAACCTTGATATTGAATAAGGGTTGAGCTGGGTTTTTTTAGGTAGGTGTACCTCCCATTTTTCTGAAGGCCCGGCCAGAAGGTAGTTGTACCTGACCGGGCTTTTCCTTTTAAATAATGCTGTTTACTTCAGTTTTTTAAGGGGCGACATTTTACTTCAAAAATATCCTCTAAGTTGCCAGAATTCCCGTTTCTTTCGCCGCCTTTCTGCCCACTCAAAAACCCACTCCGGACAGCGTTTAACGTATATATCGTGTTTTCTACACCACCTCTGCAGTGTCCGCCTTGGCACTGATAGAATTTTTGAAGTAGCCCTTATGCCATATTCCTGGATACTTCGGAAGGAATACTCTTTTTGCGAGTCTGTGTAGTGCCCACCTTTGCCCAGGCTAAAAAACTCGGCTCTCATTTCCTCATAAAATTCTTGCTGCGCTAGGCGTATTAACCGCCTGGTTTCAGCTTTGCTCATTACCAAAACCCCGGCTCATCATCATATTTATCCCGACACTTTGCCGTTTTAAGGCAAATTTACTCTGTGTTGAACTGCCCCGGCCTTAACCCCTGGCCTAACAAGCTATTATTCATTTTTGTCCTGCTTTGCTCCTGCTAAACGGCTGCTTGCCAAGTGATATGTTTGGAGGTGGTTACACTTTATTGCAGGCCCGGGTATCACCAATTTCAAAGGAATCAACAAAATTCTTATTCAAGAGCCGCATACAGGCTTTGCTTGAACTTGTTCTCATCTTGATTGTTATAGAAGGGCACTCCAATCAAGCGGCATTTAATGGTTTTTTGTTTGGTTTTGATATCCAGGGTTTTTTTGCCGAACTTATCGGATATCTCCTGAAGAAATTCCTGTTTCCATTTATCATATTCTTTTAGATGCTTTCCTTTTGGCTCAATAAATATCTGATATGTTAATATGTCTCCATTGGTCTGACGCAGAAAGAGCACAAAGTCAGGTTCAAAAGGTTTGCCGTCGGAAAAGCTGTATATTTTAAAGTGTCTTTCATTCCTGATTAGATAAATCCCATCATGTTTTTTTTGAAGTTCGTTTATCTGCCGTTCAAGCATACGGACAAAGGCTTTTTCCTCACTGGTTCCATAGTTGGCATTGAAAACATACCAGTCTTTGTCAGCAACAAAATTTTCATCCCCGTTTGCCCTGTCGGTGCCTTCAATCAGCTTCAAGGTTTTATTGTAAAATATTTCAGAAACATCATACGGGGTAAATTCATCCAGTCCTATGTACTCAGTGATGTTTTTACGCAAGTCTGTTTCAATCTGGTTAAGCAGCCCAATCATTCCATCAAGCTGATCCCGGTTGGACAGTCTGCTCATTTCATATTCTTCCCCCTGAAAAATGATTTCCTGACCTCCAAGGTAACTATCTGATTCAATAAACTCCTCTAAGGTCTCAATCATGGGGAAATATTTTTTGATATTCTGGAAAGAAAAGAAAGACTGCTTGGTAATGGCGTTTTGAATTATGTGCTTTGGGATATTCTTCACTTTGATATCCCGTTTGCCTGGTTCAGCAACAACAGGGACACTATTGCCATTTGCCAGAATGGCCCCTGTTGTGCCCCTGCCGGTTGCTATTATATGGGTATGGCTTTTACGGGAAATGCCCATGTCTGAAAAAGACCTGATATGCTGGTAATTATTGATTTTTCGGCTATTCAAGTAAACCAGACCATTTTTGAAAAAATCATCTTGCTTGAAGCTGTCTTTGAGCTTTAATTTTCTGGTAACTTCCCTTTCATCAAGCATGCCTTCCTCAATCAAGGCTGTGCGCAGTTCTGAAATATACCTGGAATCATTTATACTGTGATAATGAAGTTCTTCCAGAACCCTCATTTCATGGTCAAGGTTCCTGTCAAACTTGCGGCTGTATCGGTCTTTGTTGTCTTCAGTTGCAAATGGAAAGTATCTGGCCCCACGTCCGATAAGCTGGGCCTCTGAAATGGTGGTTTTGCCAGGTCGATTCCCCCGTGAATCCCTTTGAGTATAACAGCGGACAATATCAAACAGATTAAGCACGTCCCAGCCCTCATTGAGCTTTTGAACAGCAAATATGGCCCGGATACGATTATCCTTATCCTCAAGGGTATTCAGAAGAATCTGTTGGTTCTCCTTCTCTTTCTCCTCATTGACGGAAATACAGCGTTCTTCATTGAATTCTTTACGCAGACGTTCAGCCAGTTGTCTTGCACTGATATTGTTCTGGTCAAAAAAACGAAAAACCCTTTCGACCAATGGGATATCTGACTTTAATCTTATCCTTTTAATATTCTCTGGGGATAAATTATCAATCATTTGATGAAAATTTTTCTTGTTTTCTTTGGACTGTTCAATGGTCCGCTGGGCCTTGAAAAGTATTACAGGCTTGAGATTGATGCGATTTTTGGCGGCCACTTCCTGCTTATACTGACTTAGAATCAATGCCTGAAGAATCCGGTCGCTTTCCTCAAAATCAGCCTGGATAATGTTGACGTCTTTGGAATATCCATCATTACGGAACTGACACAGGTCATAGCGATAAATAACCTTTTTCAGATATTTGTTGACGATATTTCTGTGGGTATAGTCCAGGGTAGCGGTGAACTCTAATAAAAGATTGTTCTCATTCTGCCTGAAAATGCGCTCAACAGTATTTTCCCAGCTTTCCGCCAGCTGCATTCCTGCCGCGGTGCTGACATTCATGTGATGGGCTTCATCAGACAAGAGCACAATTTTTTTATGCTTGAAGTCCTCGTATGTGATGGAGTTTTCTTTTTCAGTGGTCAGGTCAGAGTGCAGTTTTTGGATGGTTGTAAAACAGATGTTGATATCACTGTCATTAACGTCCTCAAAATTGATTGCCTGGGAGATGTTTACTCTTGAAGTGCCAAACCTGATATCTTCACTGAACAAGAACTTTGAGGACCGGGGGTTGAGAAAATTTTCCTTAGTCTTCTCAATGATGTTGGTGGAGTTAACAAAAAACAGAAAATTCCTGTAACCCCGTTCATACAGGTACAGCATCAATCCGGCCATGATAAGAGTCTTGCCGCTTCCGGTGGCCATGTTGAACAGGAAGTGCAAGGGATAGTCCTTGCCTGGAAAATCATTATCCAGGCAGTGAAAAAAGCGGGCAAAGGCATCAACCTGGTATGGTCGCAGCTCATAATTTGGATTGAGGTTATCTTTGAGATAATCAGGAATCTCTTTTTTTAAAATACCATGCCTGGAAAAAGTATCCAATTCATCATATAAGAACTTTTCGGCCATTATTCTGCTCCCCGGAAAAACAGCCTGTTAAGTATTTTGTCTTGTTCACTGACATTATAGTTTTTGTCCTCGATTTCAGACAGATTAACGTAAAGCTGGTTTTTGTTCAGCAGTTCAGCAAGTAATTTTTTCTGCTTTTCCAGACCGTTTTCAGACTTGCCAATTTCAATGAAATCATTGACTGCTTCTTCCGGCATTTCCGGGTTGACATACCAGTTGAGAAATGAGCTTTCAGCAATATCTTTCCATAGACTGACAAGTTCTTCTGAGGATTGCGCAGACTGGATTTTATCCATGTAGGTTTCATTGTATTTCATCAGTTCACAATAAATGAACTCTCCTCCGCCTTTCCAGTTGACAGATTTTGATATGCCCGATTGTTCACCGCCTATAACATTTTTCATACGAGCAAAACTATCATTTTTACCGTAGTCAAGTTGTTCAATTCCAATATATTGCCTGCCCATTTTTTGGGCTACTCCGGTAGTAGTTCCACTTCCTAAATGATAGTCCAAGACCAAATCATTTTTAT
>PWSL01000484.1 GCA_003563255.1 Desulfonatronospira sp.
AAATAAAGTGTCGCTTTAGTGATAATATCTTCTTGATTTACCTTCTGAAACGCCCCACTTCCTGATCCAGCCTCTGGGATTTGAGGTCAAGCTCCGCCATGCGTCCGTGGAGGTCATCCGGGTACTCACTGGAAAGTTCATTGAGAATCCTTTCCCATCTCTGGTACTCACCATTGACGCGATACATGTTTGCCAGGCGATAGCGAAATGCCGGCCAGTCCGGGTCGTCCTCATCTATATAGCCTTCAAATTCCAGGGCCCATGCCAGGGCCTCCCTGTGCCTGCCTGTATATGCAGTGGCATCCATAAGAAACTCAAGACTGGACTTTATCCGGGAGACATCCGGATCATCCTGGGCCCGGAAAAGGTTCAGCGATTCCTGGGCGAACACGTAAGCGTTTTCATATTCTTCCCTTGCAACAGAATGTTCGGCCATGAAAAACAAGGCAAAAGCCCTTTGTCTGTCCGGCAGATCCATTTCAACCGCCAGCTCCCTCCACAAGGGCCGGGCTTCGTCTTCAAGGCCCCGGTTCTGTTTGGCCAGGGCGGTTGCGTACTTGAGCTGCAGCTTGGCCCTTTCTGTAGCCTCTTGGAGTTCTTCTTCCTTATCCTCGGGAAGATCCCAGTCATCAACCTGCTCAGCCAGATCCAGAATCATGTCCCAGTCCCTAGTATCCAGTGCAATGCTCAACAGAAGGGACAGAGCCGCAATATTATGCTCATCTATCCTTTCCATATCCAGAAATGGCTCTGCCATGCGCAGAGCTTCGGCCATCTCGCCCCTGTCCCAGTAGGCCGAGGCAAGGGCCAGCAGGGCTTCGCGGTCCAGTTTATCTTTATTATCAGACAGATAATCATGTTTTTCCCAGGCATCAATAATGGGGTTATAATTCTGCGCCGGAAAATTATCCGCCACCAGGCTTTCAAAGGCATCCATCCCTGTCTGCAAGGCCCTGGGCCAAATATCCCTATGGGAATACCTGTCCTCGAACTCTTCCACGTTTTGCATGGCTTCATCGTAAAAACCGTTATCCAGATTCCAGCGTGCCAGCCTCAGCAGAGCCACTGGCGCCAGGGGACTGTCGGGGAACTCATTGCTGATTCTTTCATAAATCAGCCTGGGCCTGATAGTTTCGTCACCGAACTCGTCCGCCAGGCGCATCTGTGAAATCAGCCCGCCCTCGGAGTCGGAGTATTGCCTGGCGGTCTGCTCGTATATATCTCTGGCCGAATCCTCATGGCCCTGCTGCATAAAAATATCTCCCACCCTGGCCATGGAAAAGTCCACCTGATCCCCGTCCGGCAGCAGGTTTATGTACTGCATGAATCTTTGTCTGGCAGCCTGGTAATCTTCATTGCGATACAGGATATTCCCGGCCACGGTCAAAAACTCCGGGTCATCCAGGTAGTGCCTGGGCCAGCGGTTCTCTATGTATTCCAAAATATCCCTGCCCTGCTCATCCAGGTTCATTTCGTCAAGTACCCTGGCCAGGGCGATAGCAGAGGGTTTTGCAAGGTCATCCTGGGGGTAATCCTGGATAATCTGCTCAAATTCGTCCGCTGCCTCACCGTAGCGTCCCTGGTCCCTGTAATGCTCCCCCATATAGAAGTAGGTGGCCGGAACAGCCTCGTTCTCCGGGAACCGATCCCGCATGAGATTAAAATACCCCAGGGCCTCGGGCTCATTGCCCACCTGCAGGTGAATATACCCCATGCTCATAAGGGCTTCAGGCAGCCTGTCAGAACCGGGATCTGCGCTTACCGCCCTCTCAAAAGGTCTCAGGACTCCCAGAAAGTTGCCCGGGATATCGTGGATATTGTTCTGAAAATTGGCCTGCGCGTAAGAGTAAAGCACCTCTTCTACATATTCCTGCGGCAGATTGGGATCATTTTTTAGATCTTCAAAGATGTCTGAAGCCGTACCGTATTCTGCGCCCCCCATGGCCATCCGGCCGGCCATGACCATTTCTTCGTACCTGCGCATTACAGCCGGGGGAAGCTCCTCCTCCAGTTCCGTATGCACTACTTCGGCCTCGGCCTTCTCTATTTCTTTCTCCACCTCTGAGGGTGCCCGGGGTTCATACACCTCTTCGGTCTCCAGGGGCTCATGCGTCAACATCCCCAGATCCGCCGGGGCATCTCTTTGCACCTGCATCCTCACCCTGTGACCATTTTCAGGTACAGGAGTATACAGGTCATCTTCCTGATAAACGGGCTCTGTTGCTGTAACAGGAGGGGCCTCCCCAGGGGATTTTTCATCAGCAGGCGGGGCGGGTTCCAGGGCAAGCTCCTGAAAATCCATCATAGATTCCCATTTGGCCCCCAGGTGGTCTTGAAATATATCCAGCACTATCTTGTTTTCCTGTGGTATCGAAGAGGCGATAAAGCCGAATTCCGGGCTCCGGGTCAACACCTCTATTCCACCTTCCGGGAACTGCACGTCCTGGATATAATCCGAGCCGGAAAAATCCAATGCCTCGGGCATATGTATGTGCTGCATGACCTCATCAGGTAATGTGACCTGAACCATTTGCGGAGCGCTTCTCCGGGCACTGTAGTCCGGCATTTTTTCCCGGAACTCAAACACAATTCTCTCGTGATCCGGGTGCCGGTCCCAATAATAGACCATGGCCTCACTCCAGCCGGGCATCATGCCAAACTGGGCCAGAAAAAAAATAATAAATATCAGATACTTATATTTCATAAACTGCTGATGATCTCAGGATACAGGTAACTGCTCATAAATTATGCGACGTAAGTGATTGTTTCAGTCATTCCCCTCAATGCTTATCTCAACAACGCTCCAGAAGCCTACCCCCTGGAAGGCGAATCTGTTTAGCGCCAAAACTGATACAGGAACGCCGGGTCCCGGTTCGTCGTTGCCGCCGGGGAAAAAGGAGTAAAGCCCCCCATGTGCAACCGGCTGTCAATTGTCGTCGTTTATTATTGAACCAGGGGAAATATCCTTTTTTTTCAATTTTTCAATGAGGGTGGTTCTTTTTATACCCAGGATCTCCGCCGCCTGGTTTTTGACCCAGTCAGAACTGTCCAGAGCCTCAAGCAGGAGCTGGTCTTCTATTCGATCCAGAAATGCCTTCAAATCCATGCCTTTTTCCTGCATGTCCTTGAGGCCGGGCCAGTGGAAACCATCGTTGTGTGCAGGCCTGAGTTGCGGTTCTATTCCCCCGGCCAGCAGTACCTTTTCCGGCAGGTCCTGGGCTGTTATCCGGTTATTATCACACAGGATGCACATACGCTCCATAAAATTTTCAAGTTCCCGGACATTGCCGGGCCAGGAATAATTCAAAAGCAGTTTCCTGGCCTCTGATGCAAGTTTCAGGGAATTGTTCCTGCGGTTGTACTTGTTTAAAAAATGCTCTGCCAGAATAAGAATATCATCACCGCGCCGGCGCAAAGGAGGCAGGACAATGGGAATTACATTCAAACGGTAAAACAGATCTTCCCTGAAACCTCCGCACCTGACCTCTTCCTCCAGGTTCCTGTTTGTCGCAGCCACCACCCGTACATCGGACTTAATGCTTTTAGACCCTCCTACCCGTTCAAATTCCTTTTCCTGAAGAAAGCGCAAGATTTTGACCTGCAGGCTCATGTCCAACTCACCGATCTCGTCCAGGAAAAGAGTGCCTCCCTCGGCCAATTCAAACCGGCCGGCCCTTGACCGTAGCGCATGGGTAAAAGCCCCTTTTTCGTGCCCGAACAATTCGGATTCCAGGAGTTCCTTGGGGATGGCTCCGCAATTCACCGGTACCAGGGGCTTATCCCATCGATGACTGTTCTTATGCAGGGCACGTACCAGCAATTCCTTGCCGGTCCCGGATTCCCCGGATATAAGCACAGTGGTATCAGTGGGAGCCACCTTGGCAAGCACTTTGAAAACTTCTTCCAAAACAATACTCTGTCCAATAATTTCAGAAGTATCTATGCTCATGGCAATCCTCGCTCTGCATTTTTCTATTTTCTGTCAAAACTATGACAGAAAGTCAATACATTTCCTTCCCCAAAAAACAGTGACTTACTCCTGAGACCCTGTCACAAACAACAAGAAAAATTTAAGCCATGGCGCGGGGTCAATGCTTGGCAGTGGGACTGTTTCATTTTTGGACACTAAGCTCAGGTGCTCTCCCCGCCGCGCAAGCGGCTGATGCCTTTTCCTTGCGGGTCCTGCCCCGTGAAACAACGCTGAAAGCGTTCCTGCGGAGCAGGGTTTCACTGGGG
>PWSL01000350.1 GCA_003563255.1 Desulfonatronospira sp.
CTTTACGTACAAATCTTCCATTTTGAGCATAACAACTCCTCGTGTATGCGTTGATTGGTCCTTGTTTGCGAATATTTGCAATTGTTTGACTGTAACCGTTGTAACTTCTCAATAATTCCGGACAGCATTCCTGGATACCGGCTTCCGCCGGTATGACATCACAATGCAACGACCTGTTTTCATTCGTCATTCCGGCGAAGCTTGTCCCGGGCTTGAACCGGGAGCCGGAATCCAGGTATTTTCTTAGTGTAAGATCGCCAGGAGTTATTGAGAAGTTACTAACCGTTCAGGGGTCCTCAATGGTGAGTCTGGTGCCGGCAGTCACCATCGAGGACCCTCTGATTGGTTACCACTACAGATCCCGGAGTTTTGTGATACACTATCGCAGTAATCTTGATGTTGCTGGAATTTATTACAGGTAAAATTCGTCTTTTTTTCTTTGTGCCTGAAAACAATAATAACACCTTTTATTGTCCTTGAAAAGAGACAACAGCAGAATACCGGCAAGAAACCCCCCGGCATGTGCCCACCAGGCCACTCCTGAGCCGGAGGCGATAATATCAGCCCATATTGCGGATACAACCTGAATAATAAACCAGAGGCCTAGAAAAATCACTGCCGGAATCTGGATTACAAAAATCGGGGGGATAAAAGTAACAACCCAGGAATGTGGATAAAGAAGAAAATAGGCCCCCATAACTCCAGCTATGGCCCCGGAAGCACCCACTACCGGTACAGGGGAACTCAGATTGAAAATCATGTGCGCTCCCAGGGCCGCCACTCCACACACAATATAGAACAGTAAAAATCTCAGAGAGCCCATAACGTATTCAATGTTTACAGCAAAAATCCAGAGCATCCAGCTGTTTATTATGAAATGCCAGAATCCGCCATGCAGAAACATGTAGGTGATCAGGGTGTAAAAACCTACTTCCGGATAGCCCATCCATGCAGCCCATTCAGGCTGGGTGAATCTAGCCGGCACTAGACCGTATAGATGAAAGACTCTGTTAAGCTGCTCCGGGCTTAGACTGATGGTGTATAAGAAGATGAGGGCGTTCACCCCGATGAGGCCGATCACTGTGTAGGGCCTGTAAACATTAGGTATGCTGTCTTTTAAGGGTATCAAGTCGTTTAAGCCATTGCTTTTATATGTTGCAGAAGTATGCGCGCATTTTTTCTCCTGAGTCCCTGCAGCAGCCTGTCAAGGGCTGCAGCTCGCTCTCTGATCCTGTCTTTTTCCTGACTGTTATCCAGAAGCAGTTGGCAGCGTCGCATCTTCTCAGGCTGGGGCAACTGCAGCTTGTCAAGACGCTCAAAAACTTCACCGGTCCATCCCCTGTCTGCATAAATCCTTTGTCTGCGCAGAAAATCCGGGCAAAAGACCCCGACATTCAGGCAGTCTTGCTCAGCCATACCGGACTCAAACCATAAGGGAACCTCGGCCAGGGCCAGGCGTCTATCACTATGCTTCGCCCAGAATTCCTCCAGCCTGCTTTGCACCAGGGGATGCACCAGATGCATGATTTCTTCCATGAGTAAGGGCTCCTGGATAACTGCTGCCATGAGCATCTTCTTGTCCACCGGCTGGTCATCATCAGGCACAAACCGGCTTCCAAAACGCTTTTTCAGCATCACCCATCCATCGCGGCCAGGCTGATATAAATCTGAAACACTTTCATCAGCACTGAAAACAGGATACCTTCTTTGCCTGAAGTATTCCATTACAGTACTCTTGCCGCAACCGGCTGAACCGGTTATGATCACTTTTTGACATTTTCTGTCAAGCCATAGCATTGAGCGTATAAAGTCTCCGGGCATTGCAGTACTGAATTCCAGCCACTGGCCACTGACCGGATGGCGAAAGCCAAGACGCCAGGCATGAAGCAGCTGTCTTTTTGCCAGCCTGGGCAGAAACCTTTTTTTTAAGCCTGCCCTGCTCCATTCAGTCCCGCCATAAACCCTGTCTCCTGCCACGGGGTGGCCCGAATGGGAAAGATGCACCCGGATCTGATGAGTGCGTCCGGTCAAAATCTTTACCTCAAGAAAACTGTACAATCCTTGAGGGTCGCGTTTCAGAACCCGGAAGGAGGTTCTTGCAGCACGTCCTTCCCTGTAGACCGCCATGCGGGTTTTGTTCTGAGGGTCCCTTCCCAGGGGTAATTCCACCCTGCCCTGATCCTTCTGCACTAAACCCCACACAAGGGCCAGGTATTTCTTGTCTACCGTGCGCCTGGCAAACTGCCTGGAAAGGTCTTCAGTCGCCTCCTGGTTCAAAGCCGACACCATCAGCCCAGTGGTGTCCTTGTCCAGCCTGTGTACTATGCCGGGTCTTTGTTTATCAGCCTGCATTGTAAGACCCGGACACTTATGCAGGAGATAATGAACCAGTGTAGGCCTGGTATCCGAGCTGGATGGATGCACGCTTAGATCTGCAGGTTTGTTGACAACCACTATATCCCGGTCCAGGTACACTATATCCAGCTTCCCGGGTACCGGCTCCAGGTCTTTGCTCTGATCCGGCAAGTTAATCTGGACCCTTTGACCGGCCGCCAGTCTCTGGGAAGGCTTCAAACATGTCACCCCATCCAGAAGAACCCGACCCTGCCGTATCCAAGCCTGTATTCTGGCCCTGGCAGGTGCCGGTTCCGGAAGATTTCTTATTATATGCCGATCCAGCCTTTCCCCAGACCGGGAATCATCTACCCGCAGCGACAGCTCATGAAGCAATACCTGGTTCTCCAATGACCGGACCTTATCAGTGGCAGGCAAAGCCTTTACAGCACGACTTCTGTGCCTATGCCGCCCCTGGTAAAGATTTCAAGGATAATGGAATTTTCAACCCGGCCGTCGATTATATGTGCCTTTTGTACCCCCTCTTCCACACATTCCATACAGCACTTGAGCTTGGGAATCATGCCTCCGGCAATCGCCCCGGATTCCATTAGCTGGGCCGCCTGCCTGCGTGTCAGACTGGAGATTATTTCTCCTGAAAGGTCCTGAACTCCTGCTACATCGGTCAGGAGTATCAGCTTTTTGGCTTTAAGGGCCGAGGCCATTGCTCCAGCTACTGAATCGGCGTTAATATTGTATGTTTCCCCGTCTTCATCAACTCCCACCGGAGCGATTATTGAAATAAAACCCCTGGCCTGAACCGCCTGGATAAGACCGGTGTTTATGTTTACCACCTCTCCCACCTTGCCCAGGTCAATTATCTCAGGCGGTGCGTCCTTTCTGTTAATGACCATCTCCATCTTGCGGGCCAGGATAGTGGGGCCGTCCTTTCCTGACAAACCCACGGAGCGCCCTCCGTTTTGATTGATAAGGCTGACTATTTCCTTGTTGACTTTTCCCACCAGCACCATTTCCACCACGTCCATGGTAGCCTGATCCGTAACCCTCAATCCCTCGCGGAACTGGCAGTCAATACTGAGCTGCTGCAGCATCCGCCCTATCTGGGGACCTCCTCCGTGGACTATAACGGGATTCAGCCCGATATATTTCAGAAGAATGATGTTCAGGGCGAAACTTTTCTTAAGAGAAGCATCAGTCATGGCATGACCGCCATATTTGACCACCACTGTCTCCCCGTAAAACTCCCTGATATACGGCAGGGCCTCCAGAAGAATCCTGGCCTTAAAGGCTTCGCTTTCCATACGCCTCCTTGCACCCCCGGCGGCTGTTCCAGCACTTGTCCTGGGTAACCATTCACAGGGTCCTCGGTGGTGATTACCGGCACCAGGCCCTAAGCACTGTCCCCCGATAAGTAATGATTATCACTACAGCGAAACTTATAAAACTTTTCAACCTGTCTAAATTGGGGACAGGCACTTTTGCCGGTTGCTAATTTGCTGGACAGTCAAAAGTTTTTTGTAACCATTTATTTTTATTAGCTTTTTTGGCAGCTCAACATGTCTTTCGGGCCAGACCAGATATCTATCTAAATTTATTGACTTTATTTCTTTCAACCAGGAACTTCGAACTCTCAAGTAATTTGCAAATGCTTCAAAAATTCGGCGGCAAAAGAGCCAGTCCCCGGAGGTCAATAAATAAGTTTCGCTGTAGTGTTATGCAGTTTCACAAAATTTCGCGTATGGTATCTGTTTAGCGCTTTTAAGGAAAGCAGGGGACAGGCACTCCGGGACCCACTTGAGCATCATTTTGTGCTTAAAACATCTCATTTTTTGGGACAAGTGGGTCCCGGAAGAGCCAGTCC
>PWSL01000203.1 GCA_003563255.1 Desulfonatronospira sp.
CTGATAGGCTTCATTCAACCTGATGAATTCCTCATGATCTCCTCCCTTGTCCGGGTGCATCTTCAGGGCCCGGCGGCGGTAGATCCTGGTGAGTTCCCGCCTGGACATTTTTTTCAGTTTCTGCACGGACATACCCAGGATGGTACTGACCTCCTCCATGCCCGGCTCCTTTTTGCCCGGTCGGGGCTGCTCAAACCCGGCCCGGTTGCGGGCTATGAAGTCCCGGATATGTTCCTGCAGAATATTGCCCGTAGAAAAGGGATAATCGAAATACATGATCACATAGCGCCTGAGATACTTATGCAGGCCCATTTTCCTTGCATGGCCCTTCCAGAAGGAAACGTCCCGGTCCAACTGGCAGACTTCCTGTAAAAACAGACGGTCCAGCCTGTCCTGGTCCAGGCCCTGGGGCATCTTCCCGGCCATGATTTCATCAAAGAAGCGGCGCAGATAGAAAAATGAATATACATACAGGGAGTATTCAGAGGGATTGAGGCTGCCTTCCATGTTTATAAACAGATGCTCCAGTTCATCCCTGGACTTGAAGGCCAGGGGCCGGTAGAACCTGGGGGGTATACGGGTGAGTTTTGACTGGTCCAGTTCCCCCAGGCGCAGGTAGTTGTAGCGGCGCTTGTCAATTATGTGCAGCCGGTTGCGGATGAATTCGTCCTCCTGGTCGGTAAGCTCCGGAATCCTGGCATTTCTTGCGTCCCTGGACTTGAAGCCCTGCAGGGATCTTTTTATGTCCGGACTCACAAAAGGCCAGAATACATCCTCCAGATCCCCGTAATCCCAGGCAGTGCCGGAGGCGTTTAGCTGCTCCTCCACCTGCTCGTGGATATAAAAGCTCCTGCCCCCGGGGTACTCAAGAAAAACAGACGGGTCGCGGCCAAGGTCCATTAGATCCCTGGATACATACACCCCCTGACTGAGCACGGACTTGCGGATAACGTAATATCTTTTTTTGTTCTGCTCTTTCCAGGCCAGATACACGAAATATTCCTTCTGGTTGCGGCCCGCCCCGTGGGTTCGCCCCTTGAGGCGGGCTGCAATACGTATTTTTACATCAAGCGGTCAGGGGTTGCCTGAAAAAAGCGCAGGCGCTTTGACATCAGCTTCCTTTCACCCCTTTGGCGATGCGCTCGCCGATATCCTTGTCAATATTGCGCCAGTACTCCAGAGCCCGCTCCAGAATGGGGCCGCTGACGCCTTTTTTGAGATGACCGACAACATTGGACACCAGCCTTTCACGCTGGGCCTCATCCATGACCTCGCGCACCAGGGTACCGGGCTGGCCGAAATCGTCGTCATCCTTGCGCAGGGTATAGGCGGTGCGCATAAATTCTCCAGAGGCCTCCCAGACGGCTTCTTCGGGATAACGCTTTGGGTCGGCGCTGGGTCCGCCCTTGGAGTTGGGGGCGTAGACCGGGTCGGAGACATTTTCAATGCGCATGGCCCCGCCTTTGCTGTAGCTGTGTACCGGGGCCTTGGGCCGGTTGACCGGGATCTGTTTGTAATTGACCCCGAGTCTGGCCCTGTGAGCATCGGCATAGGAAAAAAGCCGGGCCTGAAGCATGCGATCCGGGCTGGGGCCGATGCCGGGCACAAAGCTGTTGGGCTCAAAGGCGGCCTGCTCAATCTCGGCATGAAAGTCGGCCGGGTTGCGGTTCAAAGTCAGCCGGCCCACCTCGTGCAGGGGGTAGTCGCTGTGAGGCCAGACCTTGGTCAGATCAAAGGGGTTGTAACGGTAGGTTTTGGCGTCTTCAAAGGGCATGATCTGCACCTTGAGGGTCCAGCTGGGATTTTCACCGCGCTTAATGGCCTCGGCCAGGTCCCGGCGGTGGTAGTCGGCGTCCTGGCCGGCGATTCTGTCTGCTTCTTCATCTGTTAGAAACTCAATGCCCTGGTCCGTCTTGAAGTGGTATTTGACCCAGAACTTCTCGCCTTTGGCGTTGACCCACATATAGGTGTGACTGGTGTAGCCGTTCATATGCCGGTAGGTTCTGGGCACCCCGCGATCGCTCATGAGAATGGTTACCTGGTGAGCGGATTCCGGAGACAGGGTCCAGAAATCCCACTGCATGTCGTGGCAGCGCAGGCCGGTGTCCGCCCGGCGTTTCTGGGAGTGGATGAAGTGCTGGAATTTCATGGGGTCGCGAATAAAAAACACCGGAGTGTTGTTGCCCACCATGTCGTAGTTGCCTTCAGGGGTATAGAACTTGACTGCAAAACCGCGCACGTCCCGCCAGGTATCCGGGCTGCCGGACTCTCCGGCAACGGTGGAAAAGCGGGCCAGGACCTCTGTCTTGGCCCCTGGCTGGAATAATGACGCCTTGGTATAGGTGCTCACGTCACTGGTGACCTCAAAGTGCCCGAAGGCCCCGGAACCCTTGGCATGGGGCTGGCGATCCGGGATCATTTCCCGGTTGAAATTGGCCATCTGCTCCAGCAGATAATGATCCTGAAGCAGGATGGGGCCGTCCGGGCCTACAGTCAATGAAAACTCATCGCTGGATACCGGCATTCCGGCGTCATTGGTTGTGGGTTTATCCTGATTGTCTGCCATGATGTTTCTCCTTTTTCGTTTTGTTGGTTGATGGTCCAGTATAAATAACTACAACTACAGTGCTGATCCAATTATTTCATCATGTTGCTTTCACGGTATCTGTTTAGCGATTTTAAGGAAAGCAGGGGACAGGCAACCACCGCACTTATTTTTCTGAAGGAAAATTGGCAGGTTTTAAAAATAAGTGCGGGGAGAGCCAGTCCCCGTGCCACATGCAAAGCGCTTAACAGATACCTTTCACGTGAGTTTTTCATTTTATACGTACAGCATGGTCTAATCCGCTCAGCAACGCTCTTAATCCCATACTTTTTAAGGCCGGGAGTGGCTCGTTCTAAATAACCACTTCCTTATCCAGATACTCACAGGTTTGGCTGTGTCCAGCACACAATTACTCGCCACAGCACAAGGCTTGGGGACTGTCCCCGGGCCGGCATCTGCCCTTTGAATGATTACTAAATAAAGTGTCGCTGTAGTGATATATGCATATTACTATCAGATTATTTTGTCAATAGATAATCATTACTATTAGTATTAATATATTAAAGTTTAAAAACGGGTAATCATTGTTTAACCAGTCCCCGCAGGAGGTTTAAGTTTGCCTGGTCCCATTTCCCGGCCTTGTCCTTGGGGGTTTCTATGACCATGGGTACATCATAGAACCGGGGATCGTTAAGGATTTGCCTGAATGGCTCCAGCCCCATTTCACCCTTGCCGATATGTACGTGGCGGTCGCCCCGGCTGCCCAGCTCATAGCTGCTGTCATTCAGGTGAACAGCCTGGACCCGCTGCAGCCCGACAGTACTGTCCAGGGTCTGCATGGTGGCATTGTAGCTTGCCCGGGTGCGCATATCATAACCAGCCGCAAAAACGTGGCAGGTATCGAAGCAGACGCCCAGCCTGTCGGAGTTTTTGCTGGTGCTGATAATGAAATCAAGCTCCTGGAAGGTACTACCAAGGACTGTACCCTGCCCGGAGGTGGTTTCCAGGAGAACCTGAACATCTGCACTTTCCGGACATTGCTGCAGGGCCAGGTCCAGGGCCTCATTCAGGGCCCGGACATATGCCTGCAGTCCCTTATCCAGGCCCTGTCCCTTGTGCGCGCCGGGGTGTGTGACCAGCCCGGGAATGCCCAGCAGGGCGCAACGCTTAAGTTCGCCGGCAAAGGCCTGTACCGACTTTTTAAGGATTTCCCTGTCCGGAGAAGCCAGATTAATTAGGTAGCTGTCATGGGACAAAACAGGATAATCACCCCACTGCTGCAGGGCCTGTCTGAACTGTTCAGCCTCCTGGTCCTTGACGGGCGAGGCCTTCCACTGCCTCTGGTTGCGGGTGAATATCTGCAGGGCTGTACCAGAAAGTCCCTCTATACGTTCTACAGCCCGGTAAAGCCCTCCGGACACGGAGCAGTGTGCTCCCAGGTAACGTGCTGCGTTCATAATGTTTTGAGAATGAATTATTTAAGTTTTAACTATAGAAGGTGACATTATAAAGTTGACCTTACTGATGCATAAAACTATAACATATCTTGTAAAGGGCACAAGTAAAATGCGAAGCTGACCGGATCTTTACACTGAATTCCTGGATGAATTACCCTGATTTTATTTACAGGAGCAAGGGACAAAGTCAGGGCAGGTATCAA
>PWSL01000193.1 GCA_003563255.1 Desulfonatronospira sp.
CCGCACTTATTTTTTTAAAATGATCTTGGTTTTATTGGAAAAAATAAGTGCGGGGAGAGCCAGTCCCCGCAGGTCAATCATAAGTTTCGCTGTAGTGATAATCAATTATCAGGATGAATCATGACCAAGGTGTTGTTGCTGGTGGCTGACGGCATGGGGGACTGGCCTCTGGAAGAACTGGGGGGGAAAACACCCCTGGAAGAGGCTTATACCCCGGGCATGGATTTTCTGGCCCAGGTATCCAGGGTGGGACTCTGCCAGACAATCCCTGAAGGCATGCCTCCGGGTTCTGATATTGCCAATATGACTCTGCTTGGGTATGAACCCGGGCAGTACCACACCGGCAGGGGGCCCATAGAAGCTGTGGCCATGGGTCTGGAGACAGCTCAAGACGACCTTATCTGGCGCTGTAACCTGGTGGATGTCAGCGATTATTCACAGTCCGGTACCATGCTTGACTACGCAGCAGGTCACATCAGTACCCGGGATGGGGGTGAACTGATGCAGGTTCTGCAGAAAGAGCTGGGCGACTCTGAGTTTTCCTTTCATGCCGGGGTGCAGTACAGGCATATCCTGGTACAGAAAAAAGGCCTGCCCAGCAGGGCCACCAACCTGGACATCACGCCACCCCACGACCTCCTGGAACAAAGTATTGCCCGGGACCTGGAAAAGTATCAGACCTGCCCTGCAGTGTGGAAGCTGGTTCGGGAGGCCGCACATATTCTGCAGGGCGTCCACAACCATACCAGGGCGCGCGCCATCTGGCCATGGGGTCAGGGTGGTTCTCTCACACTTCCTGCATTCAAGCACAGGTTTTCCCTGGAGGGGGCGGTCATTTCAGCGGTGGACCTGGTCAAGGGTCTGGGCAGGGCAGCCGGCATGAGGGTGGTGGACGTTCCCGGAGCCACTGGACTGCTGGACACCAATTACCAGGGCAAGCTGCATGCAGCCAGGACCTTTCTGGAAACAGGCGATTTTGTTTTTGTGCATCTGGAAGCTCCTGATGAGTGTGGCCACATGGGATCTATCCAGGACAAGGTGGAGGCCATTTCGCGCTTTGATCAGCAGATAGTGCTGCCGCTTCTGGAGCACTTAAGAGGAGAAGACATTATCATGTTAATCTGCTGCGACCATCTGACACCAGTTAAAATCAGAACCCATGCCAGGGACCCGGTGCCTTTTCTGGTCTACGACAGCCGGAAAGAGGCCTCGGGCACCGAGACCTTCTCCGAGAAGGAGGCTGCAAGGACAGGGCTTTTCCTGGGACACGGCCATGACCTCCTGCCGTTCGCCCTGGACAGAATGGAAAGGCAATGAAGCCTGCCGTGGATTTCCCCGCTCCTGAAACCAGACATCCCCACCGGGTATCCTACGGTGAGACCGATGCCATGGGTGTGGTCTACTATGCCAATTATCTGCACTGGTTTGAAATGGCACGCAGTACCTATATCCGGGAGCGCGGAATAGGTTATGCCGAGATAGAAGCCCGGGGGGTTTTTCTGCCGGTGACCGAGGCCTGGTGCAAGTACATGCAGCCCTGCAGATTCGACGAGTTGATCTTTATCCGGGCCGCAGTCAGCCGATGGGGCAAGGCTTCTTTTACATTCTGCTATGAGGTGCTGAGCCGGGAACAGGACCGGGTGCTCACCCTGGGGCGTACAGAACATGTCTGCATGGGCCCGGAGGGGAGGCCGGTACGGGTCCCGGCATGGCTCAAGGAAATGTGCCTGAGAAGGTAAAACACCGGGTAACAGGATTACATTCATGAACAACCTTAAGACAACAATCGGCTTTTCTCCTCAAAATATTTCTCCTACAAACCAGACCGAGGCTATTAGAAACAACTTAAGCGAGCTGTCTGGTTTCAAACAATACGTATACGATCTGCATTTCCCCCACTACAATCCGCAGATCTGTGCCAGCGGCAGACCTGTCAACTCGAATCTATCTCTGAATGAAGCCCGCAGCCTGACCATGGAAATGATTTCATGGAACCGGAAGAACACCGGCTTCAAACTCACCCTGCTGTTAAATTACCTCTTGCATGACAACTACCAGGTGGTTGTTGATAATGTAGCCGGTGAGTTCTATACAAGAGGAATAAAAAGTGTCGTGGTGGCTGATTTAGAGCTGATCAAAAGGCTCAAGGACAGACTGCCCGACCTTGAAATCCAGGGTTCATGCCTTTCGCATCGAATGACTGAAGAGCAGTTGGAAGAAGAACGAAAAGAGGGGGTTACACTTCATAATCCTTCTGTGAATATTATCAGAAATCCAGAGCAGCTTGCAAGCAACTCCAGAGCAGGCTACGCACAGAAAGTAATAGCTTTTGAAGGATGTCTGAATAAGTGCCCTGATGAAAATTCCAGATACGGCCATCGCTGGTATCTGGCCCGCAGTCTGACCCAGGACAGCTCATTCTGTACCAGGACCCGCATTGCTTCCGATCCCAGGTACTTTTTTAAGGCTAACTGGGTAACTGTTCATCGCTTTAAAAAACTCAACCCGTATATTGACGTAGTCAAGCTTCCACGCTGTCGTAATTCTATTTCCTTTGCCCTGAAATCATTTATTGACGCTTTTCAGAATAACACCCCATACAATGTGGTGGATTTTATCGGCGCCGGCTATCAGATGTACCTTGCCAGAGATATCGGCAGGATACCTTCTCACCTGTTTGATGACGTTTTTTTTGATACCGTTCAAGGTTGTAAAATGGATTGTCAGGAACGTAAGTGTACTTTTTGTTTTGAAAAGATGCAGCAAATAATAAACATAAGCTACAAACAGAAAAGGCTGGCCGGACGAGCCCGCCAGCAGCGCCCTCTTAGAACCTGGCATGTAGACAAAGCCCTGCGCTCGGATAAAACCATCCTATAACTGGAGTACCTATGGAAAAAAATCCAATACAATTATATACTTCTGACGGCGAAAAATCTGATATAAAGCTTATTGGAAACATTAAATTCAACCGTGAACAATTATTGATCAACATTCATACCTCAGATGGTATCACTGGCATACACTGGGATCATATGGCATGCATAATTCAGGATGTATACCAGGCAAATCAACCATCACGGATTAAACAATGCGAAATAGCATTATTTTTTTCAGATGGACATGAAATAATTGTTATTATAGATAACTTTCAGTCGGTAGAAATCAAGATGGCTAACAGTCTTATGATAATCAGAGGCACAAAACAAACAGCCATGATCAATCCGGATTTTTTTAAATGGTACAGAGTAAAAGAAGATGCGACTGCAAAAAGTCTTATTTCCAGTCGCAGTAGCGTAACAGTTTAGTCATTTAGTGACCATTCAGGGGAGTCCTCGGTGGTGACTAATGGCACAAGGCCAGGGGGACTGTCCCCCGCTAAGCAATGATTATGCAGCTTCACAAAATTTTGTGTCTGCAATTATTGCATATGGAGCAGAAAAGGTGTCGCGGGGACTGTCCCCTGGCCGGCACCTGCCCCTGAATGGTTACGTCATTTATATGTGGCATGGCCTGGTGCCGCTAATCACCACCGAGGACCCCCTGAATGGTTGCGAGAAAATCAATGAGTGAGAATCAGTATAAAAAAATTAATATGGTCAACTCTCTTGGAGAGTTATTTAAATTCGATCAGATAAAACAGTTAATCATAAACACTGATAAAGGGATCATTGAGATTGTAAATTCAGACGGTAATTTCGTAATGCTATTTGATAGATTAAGGTATTTTGAGGTGGAATTTTACTCTCCTCAGCAGGCTGACCCGGCTTTTGCAAGTTGCGAAGTAAAGCTTACACGTCTAGAAGACAAGACTCCGGGTTTTGTACAGTTATCAGAAGTAATAAGATATGAATGGAAGGCAGACCAGGGATTACTTATGCTTTTTGGGAAACATGCTACTCTTGGAGTCCATCTGGACCATGTAATTACCTTCAGCCTCAAGACCGCCTGATGAGATGTTGTCTGAGTTGACAACCATTCAGGGGATGCCGGAACCGGCCCCTCAATAACTCCAGACCACGGTACAGCTCCCCTCCCTCAGGAAGAAAGTATGGGTGTATGGGGGTATCCATGTGTGGGTGTAAAGATATTTTCACTCCCATACTCCCATACGCCCCTACTCCCACACGCCCCTACTCCCATACACCCATACTTCTTAACCCCGGGGGTGGTTGTA
>PWSL01000406.1 GCA_003563255.1 Desulfonatronospira sp.
CAGTCCCCGGAGGTCAATCATAAGTTTCGCTGTAGTGATAACCCAATTTTAAAAAGCCCTGGCTATGATGTCCCGGTAGTTGCGCACGCGGCTTACGAAGTGCACCGGCTCAAAGCCGCGGGCATAGCCGTAGCGCAGGGACGGATAGTAACGTTCGTCCGAAAGGAGGGGCAGAACTTGTTGCATGTCGTCCCAGGAGTCGGAGTCTTTGCCCAGGTTGCGGGCAAGCCGGCGGGCATCCAGGAGATGTCCCCTGCCCACGTTGTAGCTGGCCAGAGCCAGGTAGAGGCGGTCCGGATCAGGTATATCCTCCGGCAGGAGGCGGTAACGTTCCTCCAAGTACCTTGCTCCCCCCAGGATGCTCTGGGCCGGGTCCAGTCGGTCTTCGACTCCGAGGTACATGGCTGTTCTCTTAGTGAGCATCATGATGCCCCGGACACCGGTACGGCTTACAGCTTCGGGATCCCAGTGGGATTCCTGATAGGCCAGGGCGGCCAGAAGATCAGCCGGCATGCCGGTTTCTTGTTCGGCCAGCAGAAAGTATTCCTTGTACCGGGGCAGACGATCCTGGATGCGCCGGTTCAGGGCGCGCAGGTCCACAAAATCAAAATCTTTGATGTGGGCGTAATATTCGACCTGCATTTCGTGCAGAGCATTCTGACCTTCTGGGCTGTTCATCCAGGAGGCGGCCTTCATGGCCAGATCTTCATATCCTTTGGGCAGGTACCAGCCAAGCCCCTGGGTCTGGGTAAGATCAAAGGCCACGTAGAGATAAGGCATGAAGCGCTGGTTGATCTGAACTATATTTGAGTCAGCCACTGTACACTCAATGTCCTGCTGCGCAACCATGCCCAGCAGACGTTCAGTGCTTATTTCAACTGAGTTGTAGTCCAGGTCCTGGTACTTTTGAGACAGCTTTTGCAGTTTTTCAGCGTAACTGGAATCAGCAGTGACCCACAGGTCCACTTTCTCCAGGTCCTGAGGTCTGCCGGGCATGGGATTCATCCGTCTGTGGCAGACGACCTGCTGGGTGATTTCTTTTACTTCCGGGCCGCGCTCAAAGAGCTCGTCCCGGGAGTCCATGTGAGTCAGGCCGGCAGCCGCCAGGTGCGCACCGCCGGCTTCCAGGACCTTTAAAGCTTCGGCTGTGGTGGGAACCACTTTCCAGTGTACTTCCCAGCCCTTTGAGGCCGCCAGTGCCATGACCAGGTCGTATTCCGGACCGGTTCCGGTTTCGTGACGATCCAGGTAATATGTGGTGGATCCGCTGCGGGTCACAACGGTAAGAACCCCGGTCTCCTGGGGGGGCTGGTCCAGCACAGAGCGGTACAGATCATCGCCACAGGCGGCCAGGACCAGTAACAGATAGAGGCAGGCAATGCCCCGGAAAAGACTGTCAAGTGGATATTGTTGCATGGAAATGTATCTGGTTTTCAGGTTAACTTGCAGGCACCATATACAAAAACGCTTCGGATTTAAAGTCCTGATTAACCAACACTACAGCGAAACTTCAAAAAATTTGTAACCTGTCTCAATTGGGGACAGACACTTTTGCCGTTAGATAACAGGTGGTTGCGTATCAAAGTTGGTGCACAACTCAGGACTTTTCCAGCACAAATACGACCTCCATGTGCCAGGTCTGAGGGAACATGTCGAACATGGCCGCCTCCCGAATGCGCCAGCTGGCCTCCAGGTAAGGTGTCAGATCCCGGCAGGTGTTGACCACGTCGCAGGAGATCCACACCAGGCGCTGGAGGTATTCCAGCCTGGCCTGGCTTTGCAGGTTTTTGCCTCTCCCCGAGCGCGGCGGGTCCAGGATCAGTCCCTGGGGGCCGAACTTTTTTACAGCCTGCATAGCGTCCCGGCGACGCAGATCCCCGGTGTGGATGCCTAGATTGTGCAGGCCACCCTTTTTTGCGGCGCGTATGGTTCCTTGAGCTGCCTGGGGGTCTGATTCCAGGGCCAGGACCTCCTGGCCTTTTGCGGCACAGGCCAGGGCAAAGTTGCCGGCTCCGGCATACAGGTCTGCAATTCGCTCCAGGTGGGATAGCCGGGCATGGACGTAATCCACCAGATCCTGGTTCAGCCTCCAGTTGGCCTGAAAAAAAGAGCCTGGCCTGAGCTGAAGACTGACCCCGAAATTATTCAGGGGAAGCTTAAGCCACTCCTGGCTGGTGTGGGGAAGGACTTTGTGATCCAGGGGACTGGCCGCCACGGTGTAGCGTCCCCTCGGTAGTTCGCGGCAGATGCGGAGAAGATCCCGGGCCAGGACCGGGGCATGCAGCAGGCAACTGGGACAGTGCAGGGGATCGTTTCTGCCCAGGGCCTTGACATGCGGGCGGCCGTCCACGACTTCTGTCTGGCCGCGCCAGCGGTACCCCCAGCTTTCCGGGCTGGAAAAGACCTGGATTTCATCGGGGGCCTGCCCGGACCACTTACGGCCCAGGGCGCGGCGGATTTCCGAGTGCAGCACCTGGTGTTTATACAGCACCTGGACCTGGTAGGGCAAGACCCCGAAGCGGCATCCCCCGCAAAGATCACCCAGGGTGCAGGGATGCTCCTGCCTGTACTCTGTCTGCTCCAGAATGCGGGTGCACCTGGCCAGGAAATGATCTCTGGTACTTTTGGTTATTTGGGCCAGGATACGCTCTCCCGGGAATACACCAGGCTCCAGGATGACCACCCGGCCGGATTTAAGCCTGGCCAGAGCCCGGCCCCGCCAGATAAGACGCTCAACAGTAAGCTCCAGTTCCTGCATGGTAAGCCGGGCTAATCCTTGAACATACCGATAAATTCACCATACCCTTCCTGCTCCAGGTCTTCTGCAGGGACAAAGCGCAGGGCTGCGGAGTTGATGCAGTAACGCATGCCCGTGGGTTCCGGCCCATCATCATATACGTGTCCCAGGTGCGAGTCTGCACCAGCACTGCGAACCTCGGTGCGCGGGTGTGGCAGGCTGTGGTCCTGGCGCTGTATGATATTGTCATCCTTAATGGGACGGGTGAAACTGGGCCAGCCGGTGCCGGAATCGTACTTGTCCCTGGAGCAGAATAAGGGCTCTCCGGAGATGATGTCCACATAGATACCCTCTTCCTGGTGGTCCCAGTATTCGTTGTCAAAAGGGGTCTCGGTGCCGTCCTGCCGGGTAACCAGGTACTGCATGGGAGTCAGCTTGACCCCGGAGTGATCAGTAATGCTCCTGTTGCCGGCAGAGCCTGAAGCCGAAGGCCCCCAAAGTCTTTCCAGAAAGTCCTGACGCCCGGATAGAATCCGGTAACGGCGGTAGTGTTCTTTGTTTTTTTCGTAGTACTTCTGATGATATTCTTCTGCCGGGTAAAACTCATCCACAGGTAGAATCATTGTGGCCACCGGGCCCTGGAACTTGCCCGAGACCTCCAGGGCTTTTCTGGATTCCTCGGCTGCAATGCGCTGGTCCTCGTCATGATAGAATATGGCTGTTCTGTACTGGCTGCCCCGGTCTGCAAACTGTCCGCCGGAGTCAGTGGGGTCGATGGATTTCCAGAAGGCGTCCAGAAGCTGATGGTAACTAATCAGACCCGGATCAAAGGTGACCCGCACGGCCTCGAAATGCCCTGTGAGGCCTGTGGTTACCTGTTCGTAGGCAGGGTTTACAGTATGGCCCCCGGTGTAACCGGAAACAACCTCAAGCACACCTTCAAGCCTGGCCAGGTCGCTTTCCAGGCACCAGAAGCATCCTCCTGCGAAAGTGGCCTGCATACCTGAGTCTTGATCCATGTTCATGTTGTCCTCCAAAGTCTGTAGGATGGGGTTTGCCGGGAATATTTGGACAGGTTTACACCCCGTCAATTCTGTTTATAGGTGTTCACTGCAGTAAAAGCAAGGCTTGAACCGGACATTGTCAAATAAGTATCTGTTTAGCGCTTTTAAGGAAAGCAGGGGACAGGTACTCAGGGACCCACTTGAGCATCATTTTATGCTTAAAATATCTCATTTTTTGGGACAAGTGGGGTCCCGGAAGAGCCAGTCCCCCTGCCACATGCAAAGCGCTAAACAGATACTCAAATAATAATTATTTTCAGGTATCTGTTTAGCGATTTTAAGGAAAGCAGGGGACAGGCACTCCGGGACCCACTTGAGCATCATTTTGTGCTTAAAACATCTCATTTTTTGGGACAAGTGGGTCCC
>PWSL01000120.1 GCA_003563255.1 Desulfonatronospira sp.
ATCTGGGGGTTTATCGCTCCCACGCTCTGCGTGGGAGCGTAGCCCGACCGCTCCTGCGGTCATTGTGGACGCGGAGCGTCCAGGGAATGTTCCCACGCAGAGCGTGGGAACAATAAGACAAGGAAAGCAGGGGACAGGCACCCCCGCACTTATTTTTTGCTGATGTGAAGATCATTACTGAAAAATAAGTGCGGGGAGAGCCAGTCCCCGTGCCACATGCAAAGGAAAACAATGCTGCCAGGGGCATAGTGCGGCAGGGCAGGGCAAAGTTGTGCAGAAATTGCATTATGTGCCAAAATTGTATAGCCACTTTTTTAAACCCGACGATGGCGTAAGCATTCAGGTGGGCCGATAACGGCCAGCCATCACCAGTGAGTACCCCCTGAATGGTGAGGGCCTTCTTTGGGCGGCTCTACCCGTCCAGGCGCTGCAGCAGGTTCTCGACCGCCCTGCGCAGCTGGGGATCGCGCCCGGCAGCCTCATCTTCTGGTTTCTGCTTAATGTGCAGATCCGGAACAGCTCCGTATT
Source organism: Desulfonatronospira sp. (assembly GCA_003563255.1). Classification (GTDB taxonomy): domain Bacteria; phylum Desulfobacterota; class Desulfovibrionia; order Desulfovibrionales; family Desulfonatronovibrionaceae; genus Desulfonatronospira. The sequence continues at coordinate 529 of PWSL01000120.1, forward strand.
GCTCCATATCTTTTCCATCCGGCAGATACCATCCCCTTGAAGGTACCCGCACCAGGGCACCGTCTATAAGCCTGTAGTTAGAAGCGGAAATGACCCCGCCATAGGTCTGTTCACCCACCAGGGTTCCACGCTCCAGGGTTTTAAAGGCATGAGCCAGGATCTCTGAGTTGGAAAAGCTTTTCTCATTGGCCAGCATGTTTATGGGCAGGGTATACCTCGGGACGGGCAGGCGGTCTTGGGGATAGTGACCGGTCTTCTGGGGATCCGCTCCGGCAGGCAGGGTGTAGGCGTGTTCGCGGGTCATTATGGAGGCCAGAATCAGGTCCGTGGTATATCCACCGGCATTGTTGCGCACATCAATTATCAGACCCTCTTTTCCTTCAGCGGCAGCATACAGATGTGCCTGAAAGTCCTCCAGTGAGGCCTGATTCATGGTTTGAATATGAATATATCCCAGGCGTCCGCCGGACAGCCGGGAAACCTTGCTGCGGCTCTCATCCCGGAAGGCATCGTATCGTAAGCCGTACAATACTTCATAAGAGACCGGAGTTGTCAGGGTATGATGCATGAGCAGTTCATGGCCGGCAGGACGCTTGAATCCGACAATAACTTCCTGGTCTACTTTTCCCCGCAGTCTCTGCAGCAGGGTCTCTCCCTCTTCAAATTCCCGCAGATCGATACTGGTAATGATATCCCCGGGCTCAATGGCCAGGGCGCTGAGCTCTGCCGGGCCACCGGGGACGACTTCCTGCACCTGGTAACCGTAAGAACCGTCCTGCATTGGGACCCTCTGGTATTCTATGCCCAGTCTGCCTGAAGGTTCGCGCATCTCAACACCGGGACCGGGATTAATAACCCCGGTGTGCGAAGCCCCCAGTTCACCCATGAGACGGTTGGCTATGTCACTGAATTCACTGGCCGTCCTGGTACGTCTTATCAGTTTCTCGTACTCCTGGACCAGGGACTTCCAGTCCAGTCCTTTCATATCCCGGCAGTAAAATCTCTCATGGATGATCCTGGCCGCTTCCCGGAATTTCTGCAGGGACTGCTCCTGTTTATCAATGCGGATGCGGTCTGATACTGCGGGGTGCTTATGATCCTTTCCATCCAGGGGGGCAAGGCCTGCCTGTCCCCGCAAGGTATAAACCACTGTCTCCCCGGTGATATTCAGCCCCCGGACATCCACAGCCTCACCCAGGCGCCTGCGCCCGCTTCCGTCCCACTTTATCGTGACCAGGTGCTCTCCTCCTGAATTGAAAATAAACTGGTCCCCTCCCGGGGTCATCTCCAGGGAGGTCTTGTTCAGCGGGGATCTGGTTATAGGCTCAACCCTCCGCCAGGCGTTTTTCAGGTCCATTTCCTCAGACTCAAGGCCGGGAGGTGCCGGTACAGACGGGCTTCCAGGGAGTCTCACCGGCAGCGGACGGATTTTGGCGGCCTTTTTTCCGGCTTGCTGGTAGTATTTGTGCAGTTCCCTGAGACTCAGGTGCTGTATACCCGGATCCAGATACAGCCGGTAGACGTCATAGTTCCCGGCCCGGTTGGAGATGAAGCATAATATCCGGCCGTCGGCAGACCACCTGGGACTCAGGTCGTTTCGGGGGTGTCTGGTTATATTTACCGGTTCAGCTGAGCCGTCTGACGGAACAATAAAGATGTTGGAGCTGAAATCGAGATCATTTTGAGAGTAAGCAATATAAACGCCGTCCGGGGACCAGCGCCACTCAATTCCGGGATCCCAGCCCTGCACCAGTGTCTGCTTTTCACCCGAAGCCAGGTCTTTGATGACCAGGTCTCCGGAACCGCGCCTGAAGGCGAGCCTGCCGCCATCCGGAGACGGTGAAGGCAGGCGGTCATTGTGCTCTGTCTGCACCATCGGCCTCACCTGAAAATGAACCGCATCATGCCATCGGGCAGGGTTCATTTCTTCAGGCAGATCCTCAACCTGATCAAGTCCGAGATCCTCTTCAGGCTGGTCATTCCCGGGTGGGTAATCATTCGCCGGCTCCGGTGCCGGGTCTGGATCAGCAGGTGCTCCCGGATCTGCCGGGTCTATGGGTGCGAAGGGATCGACCTGATCTTCTTCAAACCGGTGCTGATCCAGGATAGTGTCGTTTTTCATGCCTCCGGCCTCATCCGGGGCAGGCGATGTCCCTGGAGCTTCAGGCATGTCCGGCTGAGGCCTATTACCGGTCAGCCCGTCCCGGATAAATTCCTGCCGGCCGGTGCGGATTTCCTCACGGGTCAGGGCTACTCTGGCCTTGTAGATGGAATCCGTACCGTCAGCATCACTTGAAAAATAAAGCCGCAGACCGTCCGGGGACCAGGCCGGATCCCTGTGACGGGCATGAGTTCCGGGAACTAGGGCCCTGATGGGGCTGTGTTCATCCACATGACGAATATAAATCCGGCCATAAGCCACCTGGGCCGTCACCTGGTTGTCCGGGCTCAGGGCCGCATCCGTAACATCCCTGTCTATGCTGCGCAGGATATGCCTCTCCCTGCCGTCGTCCCCGGCCCGGAACTCTAAAGGCAAAGGACCGCCCCCGGGCTTTTCCAGGTCAAGAATATACAGCCGGTCCCAGCCTTGCAGCACCACGGTACTGCCGTCTGCAGAAACATCAAAATACTGCACATCCCGGCCCTGGAAATCAGTCAGTCTGATAAATTCCGGGTTATTCCCCCGCAGGTCCGCCCTGAACAGGTTGACAGTATCCAGGTCCCGGTCGGACATGAATATCAGGGTATCCTCACCTGCCCAGCGGGCCATGCCGTCGTCTCCATCCCGGGTGGTCAGGGCTTCAAATCTGTCCTGATCCCGGTGATGAATCCAGATGTTCATGGCATCCGGGCCTCTGTAATGACGCCGGTTCCAGTCATGATAATATCCCCCGCGGGTGAATGCGGTTCTGCCGCCATCAGGTGACAGCCTGGGCTCGGAACCAAAGGCCTGATGCAGGCGCTCATGCTGCCCTCCCAGAGGAGAAATTCTGTAGGGGCGCTGTTCCCGGTAGACATCCGCTTCCAGGAGTCCGGAAAAAGTGATCATCTCCCGGCCCTCATGATCCCTGGACCAGTCCGGGTTGCGCATAAAGCGGTCGCTGTGGGTCAACTGGGTTACCTCTGTACCGTCAATATTAATGCGCCACAGGTTCATGTAGCCGTCGCGCATGGAAGTGAAAACTACAGCCCGGCCATCAGGGCTCCAGTTGGAATGCAGGTCGTCATGTCTGTGCCGGGTCAGACGCCCGGCCTCCCCCCCTGTGGAGTCAGCCAGCCAGAGATCCCCGCCGGCGCTGAAGATTATCCTGGAGCCATCCGGGCTGATGGAAGGAAACCGCGGCAGGTCCACGGCCCCGGAGCCGGCCAGGACAGGAGTTGCAACAGTCATGAATATCAACGTCAGGAGCATGCATCCTGCGCCAGGTATTTTTGCAAAGGTAATTTTCCAGGTATTCCTGATACTAAGGTATATTATCATAGTTTTGTATTTCGTATGAGGACGTTATGAGTAAAAAGTTATCACCTGAATCCGTGAAAACAGGTTCCGGAATTTGTCAAAAAGGCCGCAAAGACTCACTCCAAGGCAGACTAAATCAAAATCCCGGCCTTGCCTGATCTAATATACTGCATGG
>PWSL01000286.1 GCA_003563255.1 Desulfonatronospira sp.
CTGTCTAAATTGGGGACAGGCACCCCCGCACTTATTTTTCTGAAGGATGATTGACAGGTTTTAAAAATAAGTGCGGGGAGAGCCAGTCCCCGGAGGTGAATAAATAAGTTTCGCTGTAGTGTTAAAAAGATAACCAATAAAAATATTTAAGCTCATGCAACATAAAGCCAAGCACAGCTGCGTGCTATGCGCGTCGGCTGAAGCTTGTTGTCGTTATGTGCTTTTTCGTATCTGTTCACTATTTTGCGGCGGCAAGCTGAAACCTCTTCGTCCAAAGGCTGGGATCTTGTTACGAATATTTTCAAGGCTTCCTTCATGAAATGAAACAGGAGCGCTGAGCCACCAGGGACGAACATCCGCTGTAGATAATTCGGGTGATGAGTGGAGAATCATTTGCACCTCCTGGAAATTATGACCAGCAAGAGTCGCGGTTTATCCTGAAGAATGCTGGAATGGTAAGCCGCCAGGCATAAAGCGGAGTTAACTTAATCCTCCACTACATCAGGCAGGATTTCCCACAGGCCTGATAGTCCAATGAGCATCGCTGACCAAAGGCATTGAAAAAGAAGATTGCTAAACTCAATGCCCCAAAGCCACTTAAAAGTCAAACTATATTAGGGCATATCTTTATTTAATAATATCAGGGAGATAAAAACTAATGAACCAGGTCACCGCCTGGCGAATCATGCTCATGATTCTTCTGGGCCTGGAAGTTCCAGGACTGCCACCTGAGGTGCTCTTTTCGAATACTGAGATTAAGGTCATGTAGGCATATGCTCAAAAAAAGCGGCAGACAGTCCAGATATTAGGTGATGCAGTGCGCATTCTCGCAGCCCTGGGAGGTCATCTCGGTCGAAAAAACGATTCCTTACCCGGTCATCAGACAATGTGGCGGGGATACACCACCCTCCAAAATATGTGCCTGGGTTACTCCCTGCTGGACCCTTGGTGCCTGGTTATGTAAATTTTTGTGGGTTAAGGGCAGGACTAGCTGAAACAACCTGGCTTTGACAATTTATCTCAGTCGTCAAAACCAGGCCGAACAAAATCCCGGGCCTGAGGAAAGACAGCTTCCAGTTTCCGGCGCAAGCGATCCAGGCAGAACAGTATGTTCTGCACACCATGCCTGTCGTGGTCTATGATCTCATGAACTACACCCCATGCAGCCAGAGAACGTTCAATGCCCATCAAGGCCACCTTGGCTGAACCGTCTGCATCCCGGCCATAGCTTTCCAGCTCGCATTCCTCTTCTTCAGCCTTGCCGTGCAAAGCCCGCACGATCTTGGCCTCAATCAAAAACAGATACCAGTAAATAATCTCTCTGGCCTCCTGCAGACCGGGAGCCTCCCCGGCTGAAATGACACCTGGTATTTTGACCGCCATATCTTGTGTCCAGACTTCCGAGCTCTCCAGCCATTCTTTGGCCATCTCCCTGTACCTTTGGGCAAGTATGGTGCAGATATGCTTCCTGGCTCTTTGCATAGCCTGCTCATGCTTTGCGTCCTGGTCCTCTCTGGCAGCATCCAGATCAATCCCCCGTTCCTGGGCCAGATCATAAAGCAGGCTAATGGTCACTTCAAAAATGTTGGATATGGACTCCCAGAAAGCGGCGTTCATCTCATCCGAACTCTTTTGTTCCTGGAAGAACTCCTGCTCCATGGCAAAGTTCATACATCTGGAGGTAAAGGCACATCTCTCGCACCACCGATCGCAATAGTTATAGATTCCAGGTATAAAATCCGGATTTTCAGCAAGTTCTTTTATCCGCTCTTTATCCATAGTCCAATGCTCCCTGGTAAAAGTTCAAGATACTCCAAACAGTCCATAAGAACATGTACCCCATTGCCCTGTATCCGGCCAAACGCATGTCGAACAATCCGGGCCAGATGCGGCACTTGGTGGTCCATAAAATCGTAACAGTTTAGTTAGTACTTACTCCTGAAACCCTGTCGCAAAAAACAAGAAATTTTTGAGCTATGGCAGGGGTTCAGCGCCTGGCACTGTAACTGTTCCGCACTTTTTTAAAAAAAAGACTGCTGCCCACAGATCACACCCAGTGAAATACGCTGCGCTGAGACTTCGTCACCGGGCAGGCAGATAGACACCCCAGTTGAATTGAAGAAATTCAGGGCAGGCAGATAAGAGAGGTTTATTATGTGCTTTCCAGGAATAAAGAACCTGGTATGCACATGGTCTCCACCGCATCCGCGGTAGATACTATGGAGATTCCCATGAAGATGCGCTTGCCAATGTAAAAGAAGCGATACAGCTCTGGATAGATACTGCCAGGGAATTTGGAGACCCTGTTCAGGAACCGAAGGGACGTCGCCTGATGTATGCCTGAGCAGTTGTTTCCATTCCTTCAGGTCCTGGTAAAATGAATAATAAACAAGCCTGGACCTTAAACCTGGATCCTGACCGATCCTGACAATTGCCAAACTTCCAGCTCTAATTTGGCGGAAGCGTTTTCCAGAGATGGATACGATGTCGCGCGGTCTTCAGGAGCAGGCCAGTCATCCTGCCGGGCATATGACAGCGGTGTTTCAATCGATATCATCCTGTTCCTGGCTTTCTTTCGAAAAAGGCCTGCTGAGCGGAATATCCGGAAACCCGGTGAGCATGATGGCCTCTTTGGTGTAGTTGAAAAAAGCCTCAAAGATGTATTCGTTCCAATAATGCCTGCTTAGTCCGTATTTCATCAATTTTTCGTAAGCCTCGAGCTTATCCTTTGCCTGGACCTTGTCCAGGGTGCGCTCAAAGTATTCCTCCCAGCCCTGCTCATCCCCAACCATAGAAAATGTTTTGCCCTTTAGTTTACCAATAACATAAGGGGTGGTAAAAACCACGGAATAGTCCAGCCCCATTTCCGGAAAAAGCGGCGGCAGCAGCCGGACCAGCCATATTTCGCCCGGCTGTCCTTTGTGGCCGCTGGGAACCTTGACCTTGATCCTGTTTCCAGTTACAAACTCCCTCAATAAATCACCCTGACCGGAAAAGCCTTCATGAACATACAGTCCCATCCTGGAAGAGTTCATGGCTTCAAAAGCTCTGATTTGGCCTTCGTCAGCCTTTAATTCCTTGCAGACCTCCGTGGCCACAAAGCCCAAAGACTCTCTTTGATTGCCCACGTTCAGGTCGAAAAAACCCCAACAGAAAAAATAAGATAAAGTCAGAGGACTCATGGGCGGTCCTCCCGGCATATACTGCTCACGGGCATCTTCATAAAGATCCGTCAGTTTATCAAGTGCAGGCAAATCGGACAGCTGGTCCATAATCACGCTCATTTTGTTTTGTGCATATACATAAACAGCATGCAATGGATCAAGCTTCTCCATGTCTTCTATTTTGATAACAGTTTGCTCCAGCTCTTCGGCGATCATCTTTGCATTCCTGAATTCCTGAATATCCACCACTTTTCTTTGCCCGTTTTTTTGCAGTGCATTAACGACCCTGGAGGCCAGCGGAGGTTTTTTGATGCTGGACTTACTGACTTTTTTTGTTTTCTTACCTCTTTTTTTCATCTGGATATCCTTTGCTTAGGATGGTTTAGTTTGCGGACAAGTATCTGTTTAGCGCTTTTATGGAAGGCAGGGGACAGGCACCCCCGCACTTATTTTTCTCTGAACACCGTGGAAGATGCTCCGTTCATCTACAGGGGCAAATACATCCCGAACGCGTATGATCAGTACGTGTCCACCCTGGAAAGGAGCGTCAGGTACGCTCAGGGCGAATCCAGGCTGAACTCCGGCATATCCCGGGGCGTTATGCCTGCTTAGCTCAGCTTGTTGACCCTGTCCATCCTGCTGAAATATGCCACTGACTTACTAACGCTGGCTTTGCCCGCAACCCATAAACATATTCTCACACAAAGGCGCAAAGGTCGTCAAGAAAGACAGGATATTTTTTCACTTGTCACTTGTTTCGCGTGACAAATGAAAAGGCAGCCTCTTAAACTCTGCGTACTTTGCCTGCCCAGTTGAATTGCTCGAAGATCAAACCCGAAGGGCATTCAAACCGGGGCAGCTTTGCGGTTCGGTATCTGTTTAGCGCTTTGCATGTGGCATGGGGACTGGCTCTTCCGGGACCCACTTGTCCCAGAAATCGAGTCATTTTGAGCACAAAATGATGCTCAAGTGGGTCCCGGAGTGCCTGTCC
>PWSL01000429.1 GCA_003563255.1 Desulfonatronospira sp.
AATAATAAAATCAAACCCTGAAGTTCAGTCAAGTCCACCACCTGCAATGGTGGCGTAAGCACTGTGGTTGTGTATGGATTCAAAACTCTCCACCTCCACTTCATACCATAGAATTCTGGGATGTTTGCTCAAACGGAATGCTGCACACCGGACCACGTCTTCCACAAAGGTAGGATTGGCAAAAGCCTCGTCAGTGACGTATTTCTCATCTTCCCTTTTAAGTAAGGGATAGACCGGCGAGGAACCTGCAAACATGCCGATGTCAATCAGCTCTTCCAGCCATAGAAGCCCCTTGTAGCAGCATCTGATTTTTACATAGCTCCTCTGGCTGTGCGCCCCCTGCTTGCTGATGGCCAGAGAGCAGGGACAGACTGTCATTACCGGCACCTCCACTCCCTGGGTCATGCGGATCTTTCCCCCGGAGAATTCTCCGGCCAGAAAAGACTTGTAGTCCATGAGAAACTCATGCCCGCTTACCGGGGTCCTGCGGGAGTAAAAATATGAAAAATCAAAGCGCAGCAAAGCCTTCTGGGCCTCCAGACGATAACTGATCTCCGCCAGGAGTTCTTTGATGCTTTCATAGGTAAGGACTTTAGACCAGTGGCTCAGAGACTCCAGGAAACGGCTCATATGAGTGCCCTTGAACTCTCCGGGAAGATCCACGCACAGGTCCACATCAGCCACTGTATGCTGCTGGCCGCGCAAGCGGTCCTGCACCAGGAGGGGCACCTTGAGATTCTTCACCCCCACCCGGTCAATGGCCAGGGGGAAATCCGGAATGCCACTCTGAACATCCTGCATTAAAGCAATTCCTTACCTGTAGTGGCCATATTGAGACTGCTGTGTTTAACACCTTTGGTTGAAGAAAGCTTATGTGCCGTGTGCCTGATATCTCTGCCCTGTCCCCGCATGATCAGTACCTCCAGACAATTGTCATGATCCAGGTGCACATGCAGGGAGGTTATGACCATATCCAGAGCGTCGTGCTGGATGCGGGTCAACTTCCTGGTAAGATCGCTTTGATGGTGATCATAGACCAGGGAAAACACCCCCACCGTCTCTTTAGACTCATCTTCCCACTGTTGCTGCACCAGGGCATTGCGAATGAGGTCCCGGATGGCCTCGGACCTGGTCTGGTAACTTTTCTCTGAGCAGAGTTCATCAAACCTGGACAAAAGCTCCAGGTCCAGGGATACTCCGAAACGTATGGTTTCTCCCATGTCCTTCTCCCTTGCTTGACAGTCGTCGGTTATTACCACTACAGCGACACATTGTGTAAATTATCGCCTCGGCTACCGGGGACAGGCACCCCGCACTTATTTTTAAAATCCGTCAGTCTTCTGTAAGCAAAATAAGTGCGGTGAGCCAGTCCCCTGCCAGCTAAAATAAAGTGTCGCTGTAGTGTTACTTTTCTGGAATTTTGCCTGCGGATGCAAAGCCGCCTGCACCCCTGCTGCATTCATCCCCTGGTCAGCTCCACCAGCCTCACCCGTGCATTCTGGCCGAACCAGCCCACCCTGCGTCCTTCAACTTCCCTGGGTCTGAACCCCTGACTGAGCAGCGTGCTCCATGCCTTTCCGGATACATTTCTCTCCTGGTCGGACACCCAGATACGTCCCCCAGGGGCCAGGCATTCCCGGAGAAATTTTGCCAGGGGAAGGACGAATCCTGTTTCATACAAAACGTCTCCGGCCCAGATGAACTCAAAACTGTGCCTTTTCAGACCGCAGTGCTTCCAGTCCATGCCCACCCACAAAACATCCGGGACATTGTTGATTATTGCGCTTTGCCTGGCGAATCCCAGGGCCTCAGGCTCCATGTCCACAGCTACGACCCTGGCGCCCAGCCTGGCAGCCAGGATAGCTGTGGCACCCAGGCCGCAACCCACCTCCAGGCAGAGTCTGCCCCTGATAAGTTGCCGGTGACGATCCAGATGTTCCGCCAAAAGCACGCTGGAAGGCCAGACCTCGGCCCAGTAGGGGATGCCTTTGTGTTCTGCATCGCAAGACTGGTCCAGCATGCCGGCCCACAGTGTTTCCAGATCGGCATGCCTTTTGACGGCCAGCCTGTACCCTGCCAGCTTAAGATTCAAAACATGTGCAGAGACCTGCATGGCTACCTGAGCCTCCCCCTGACCGCCAGAAAACTGCTGAGAATCCCCACCAGGGTGAGAATCCCCGGAATGGCCAGGGTGTATGAAAGAGGCAGAAATTCGATTCTTATCCACAACGGCGGAAAAAAAAGCACATCTTCCAGGGTTAGATGCAGAACCTTGAGCATGCCCACTGAAATCACCCCCCCCATAAAACCCTGCATAGCTCCGCTGACTAGAAGAGGAAACTGGATATAGCCGCTGCTGGCCCCCACCAGGGCCAGGATTTCCACCTCCTCCTTGCGCTGCATATGGTTGAGCTTCAGGGTATTGGCCACCACCAGCCCTGTAATCAGCAGCATAAGCCCAATCATAGGCCAGAATATGCCTCTGCTTACCCGGACCCAGGTCCTGGCCAGATCCAATTGGACAGGGTTGTAACTGACCCTTTCCACCCCGGGCAGGTCCAGGAGCTTGATGCGCATCTCCTGGGCCCGGTCCGGGCCGCCGTTTTTTCCATCCAGGGAAAATTCCACCAGGGCAGTGGCTGGAAGGGGGTTTTCCCTGGAGAGGTAATCCACGTCCATATCTGTGGAAAAGGAACCAGCCAGGGCATGCAGGGCCTCTTCAGGGGTAAAGGTGATTATGCCGCCGATTTCCCAGGATTTTATCTCTGACCATTGTTCCTGCACTTCCTGCAGGGGGTGGTCCTGTTCCCAGTACACCTGGAACTGAATATCATCCTGAGTACTCCGGGCAGTGAGATTGACATTGTAAAGCACCAGCAGAAACATCCCTGCCATAAAAGAAGTAAACGCCACAGTGCTCAAGGTGAAGAACTGCGCCCATCTGTTGCGGCCCAGATTGGCCAGCCCCTGCAAGAAAAGTCTGGCTGGGATTCTCATGCCTCATCCTCCGCTGCATCCCAGTTGCAGCCGGCTTCCGCACCTTCCTGCAGGCAGAGGACTTTGGCACCAGGCAAAGACTTGATAAGTTCCTCGCTGTGTGTAGCCAGAACCACTGTAGTTCCATGGATGTGAAACTGCCTGAAGACTTCCACCAGCTGCATAGACAGTCTTTTGTCCAGGTTGCCGGTAGGTTCGTCAGCCAGCAGGACTTTGGGGTTGATGACCACCGCCCTGGCCACCGCCACCCTTTGTTGCTCTCCTCCGGATATTTCCCGGCACAGGCACCAGGACTTGTTGTCCAGTCGCAGGCTTCTGAGCACCGCACGAACCCTCTTCTGCACCTGGCCCGGTATCATGCCCCGCACCTGCAGGGGCAAAGCCACGTTGTCCCAGACCGTTTCATCGGGCAAAATCTTGAAATCCTGAAATACGATGGCCACCTGCCTTCTGAGCTGGTAAAGCCTCTTTTCCGGCAGGGACTTGAGGTCAAACCCGGCAATAGAGACCATGCCCCTTTGTACCGGAAGGCTGCCGTGCAATATCCGCATCAGCGTGGTCTTGCCCGCGCCCGATGGTCCGCTGAGAAACAGGAAATCCCCTTTGTCCAGGGAAAAGCTGATGTTCTTCAGGGCCCAGTAGCGGCCGAAAGAGTGGGACAGATGTTTTATCTGGATCATTTGTTTGTAACGCCTGCTGCTTACAATCAGCTTATCACTACAGCGACACTTTATTTGAATTCGAAGGGGACCGGCTCACCGCACTAATTTTGCTTACAGAACTGGACAGTCAAAAGTTTTTTTGTAATCTTTTGTTTTTATTGGCTTTTTTATCACTACAGCGAAACTTATGATTGGCCTCCGGGGACTGGCTCTTTTGCCGCCGAGATTTTTGAGCAGTTGAGAGTTTTGCATCGGCAAAAGTGCCTGTCCCCAATTGAGATACCATAGTGTATTTTATAAGTTTCGCTGTAGTGTTATGGCAGATCAAAATATCTTTTGGTCCAGACCAGGTATCTCTTCAAATTTATTGACTTTATTTCTTACGTATCTGTTTAGCGCTTTGCATGTGGCAGGGGGACTGGCTCTTCCGGGACCCACTTGTCCCAAAAAATGAGATATTTTAAGCACAAAATGATGCTCAAGTGGGT
>PWSL01000398.1 GCA_003563255.1 Desulfonatronospira sp.
GCCTGAACCATCTGATCATAAGTTCGTGAGCGAGGATTAACTAACCGCTCACAAAACTTGACAGTGCCATCATAAACAAGCTCAGCCATCTGAAAAGATTTCAAGTCCTGGTACCCACCATGGGCAGGAATAAGACCGGGTGGTTGCTGCTTTTGTGGCATGAGTAGACCTCCAGAAAATTACAACTTGATTTGCAGATCAACTCCCTGAGGGACATTGCTCTGATCCACTAATACATCATAATCAGAAAAGTGTCTGGCAGGACCTTCGGAGCCTTCTTTACGGTTGACTTTAATCAAATCAAAAAGCTTATGGGCCGGAGCATTACCCAAGGAACTGTCATGTTTAAAAACCATCAAACCTCTGGAATTCATCTTGCCTCTGGCTGCAGAATGATCATGGTCAAACATGTTTTCCAGGGCCTGCCACAAAAGCTCAAGGTCATCATCTGAAAAACCAGTACCTTTATCGCCTTGAGCCAAATGAGCTGAAACATATCCTTCGGCTCTGTACAGGGCGTAGGGAACAATATGTTTCCGACCCATTGTCCGGTTGTCACCATCCTGTGCTTTAGCTTCATTTTCAGTTTCTACAGCCATTCTGGTTATGGAGATTTCTGCCGGCACAATAGGCTCAATACTTCTGGCAAAAGATATTTGTACAGGACCTCTTACTTGCCCACAATTATTCTCTTTAGTTGACATAACTGCTCCAAATGTCCTGACATCAAAAAAGTTGTTGCACATCCAATTTCTTGCAGCAGCAATTTTTTCTGCTGTTGAATCAGCCTGTTTAACCTCTGGAGCTTCATAAGCAGGAGACCTGGTGGTGCTTAACACTGCTTTTTCTTTTACATAGATATTGTAGCCTTTTCCTCCTGTCTTAGCTATCTCCACAAAATTGCGGACTTTTCTTTTGAGACATACATCTGTCACCAGGCCGTGACCGGTTTCAGGATCAATCCTGGGCATGTTTCCGGCATCTGGATCTCCATTAGGATTTCCGTTTTCCACGTCAAACAGAAATACAAACTCATAACGATTGGCAATGGCGGTCATAATCTACTCCTCCTTTTTTTCATCTTTTTTCGTAAATAAATCCTGGCGCTGGTGGTAATATCCAAGAACAAACATCCCCTGGTTTTCCAGGGACAAAGTTGAAGGAAAGCCTTGTTTCGGGTCAATGGCTTCAAGAATTTCCTGCGCTAACTTGTCTAAGCTGACTGCCCAACCGGGTTTATCCTTTCTTATCTTGGCAAGACCATGCTGAGCATTTTTCAATATAACTGGATAAATTCGTCCTGGAGTAGCTGCAGCAGCGCCAAAAAAACGGTCGCGAACGGTGGCATTAGCGCCTGGCACTGCTTCGCCCTGAATTCTTTCCACTATGGCGAAAAGCCTTCCCAGCCGATAACCGACATCAGTATTTTCCTTGTCCAAACTCATAGATATCTCCTTTTGTGCGTTTCGGGTAAGATATGCCTTGATTATGCACGCCCTGAGGTAGTTAATTTGCTTATCAGCCCTTATCCTTGTTATGGTTGCAACAAGAAGCGTGCGGGGGTATGGTTGATTTTTTATAATGGACTGAACGAGCTGTCCGCTGATAAGCGGTGAAATATTTCGAGAATCCCTCTGGGGAGCCAACTCCTTTAATATCCACCAAGGTTTGGGATGCCTTGGATCATTCTCAAAATCTTGTTTAATTGATAATGCTCTGTAATGAAGTCCAATATTCTCAGTCATATTTCCAACTGTTCCCACATGCCAAAAGCGCACAGAGAGTCTCGCAGCGTTGGGTGATAATCCAAGCACATAAAATGAACTGTTCTGATCACCAATCTCATCAGGATAACTGCCCTGGGTTACTGCATCCAGGTATTGCTCCAGCTCTTTGACCATTCCCTTGTCTTCAGCCTCCTTGCCACCGAGGGCTAATCCAAAGAAGTCCTCGGCTTTTGCCGGGGCATCCGCCCAGAAAACAATAGTTGTGTCACCCACCTGAAGCTTTCGCCTGCTTCCTGAAGCTAACAAATGATTCAGAGCTGTTGTGTATGCAAAAGCAGCTTGATCACACACTGGAGCATTTTGATTCTGTTTTTTTCCAAAGGATCTTGCAGAATCAAAATTAAATGAGATTAGAGCCGCACCAGAGGACTGTGCGCCAGGAACACCTTTGATAGCTGCATGAATAGCCGGGATAGGCACATCTTTTTGGCCTGTGATCAGACAAGTTCCATTCTGTACGTTTTTTTCAGCCCCAAAATAATTGAGCCAGGCATTTCTAACTGCAGGACGATCATGGATAAACTCACGGGTTCCATCAAACCGGAACACTATATTTTTATCCAACATTTCAGCCCAGCCTGGAATATCTTCAATCTGATCAGGGTTCCATTTGTTCAAAAATGCCAGGAGTGCTTGAGCCCCTTCATCTTCAACTCCTTCAAGGACTGAGGCTGCAAGCTCTTTAAATGCTGCATGGGTTTTGGCAGTACGCTCAGGTTTACCTTTGCTGTCCACACCCAGCACATAGCCGGAATTTTCCCAACAAAAATTTGAAGAGACACCCGATGTTTTTTTCACAGGGCCGGGAACTTCAACTTGAATCGGCCTGCCTTCATCTTTCAGATCATGTGGAGCACCAGCAATATCTCCGTATTTGTCAAGGATGATACAAAAATGTACACCCAGCCTTCCAAATCCAAACTCTGATATTCCACTCTCTGGATCAGCAAGCAGTCGCTGATAATATCCATTTAATGCTTGAAGTATCATGAAAGCACCACCTTTTGACTGCGGCAGTCAATGACTCCGTCTTTCATGACCGGACGAAAAAAGTACGGAGTCATATCCTCCTGATAATTTATGTCGTACAACATCCAGCCTAAGTCTTTTTCACCTTCTAAAGGGGAAACAGGAATTTCACCGGTAACAGACTCAAAAAATGCTGCAAACTCCCGGCATCCAAGATATGGACGATGAAAGCACTGACCTTTTACAGCCCTGCGGTTAAAGATATCTAAGTGCTTGCCGTCATTGCAGTCTTCCTGTGAGATATATTCAAAATGAGCTTCAATAATATATTCCACATCTCTGAGCACCATGGCGGCGCGCTGCTGCCTGTTGTCCTCAATAAAAAGACGAAGCTGGGCTTTGCCATCCTTCATGGCTGCACTCACCCCTGTTGATCCTTTGACTGGAATTTTTGACTCCACTTCATTGCGCCTGACATTATCAAAAAGCACAGGTTTCATTACATGAATGCGGTCTATGGACCAACTGATGGACGGTTTCCAGTATATTGCCTCCAAAATTCCCCTCGCTGCAGATGGAGTCATGACATCATAGCTGACCCGCTCCACTTTCATCTCAGGTCTTGTAAAACAGGCATAATCGCCCCAGACCCTGAGTTTTATTCCAAGAGACATAACATCACCTCCTTTTTTCTCCAAAACTTAAACAATACAATCTTCTGCTTCAAAGTTGTCCGTATCAGGAATAACCAGCCCTGTCTCAGATGTATAAAACCCCTCATTAATCAAAACAGCATAAGAGCCATCAACAAGTTCCAGAGCACCGGAACTGTCCAGCTTTTCAAATTGATGCCTGTAGACCTGGACGGTGTACTGCTGAAGAGAACGTAAAATCCCGCCTTTCGTCTCTGCAAAGCGCAAACTTTGAATCAGTTCTTCAGCCTGTTCATCAAAGGGGATAATCACAGGTGTCATCTTTTGATCAATAATTTTAAAACGCTCGGCCACATCCCGAAACGCCCAGTTTGGTCTTGGTATATTAAACTCTTCAAGAATGTTCTCTCTGTCCAGAAACTCTTGTTGCAACCAGTAGGTTTCGGAAAAATAGTACTCGATCGCTTCTGGGGAAAAAGGGTCGTCTCCGTGATGACGAAGCGTATTGCTCGCATTACCGGCCTGTTGTTTAAATGCAGGCGCAAGACCTTCTTCGGGCATGAAGACCGAAACCTTGCCCAGGCCTGAAAGCTCACCTTCACGGTTACAACGCCCAGCTGCCTGAACAATGGAATCAAGACCGGCATACTCCCTGATCACTTCAGGAAAGCTTATATCTACACCTGCTTCAATCAATTGAGTACTGATCAGTCTGCAAGGCTCACCC
>PWSL01000443.1 GCA_003563255.1 Desulfonatronospira sp.
ATCTCTGATAATACAATAACCAAGCACTTCTACAAAATATATGCTGCTGAAATACTTGATAATCTCCAGAAGGCGGTTCTTTTCGATATCGCCCAAAGGCAAGCCTGGCAGAGCAGTCCGGGATATCACATGATGGAAAAAGAGGTAGCTGAAATGAGAATAAAAGTCCAATATTTTGTCTGTCCCCAAGTGTTATATTTTTACTAAACTGAAACTGGCCCACGGAATACACTGAAAAACACGGAATGCTTACTTACAGAGTAAATTCTTGCGGTTTTTGGGATTTTTCCACCAATTCTGTAGACTTTGACAGGTTATGAATAAACTTATCCTTTTGATCGACTAAGACTCTGACATTATTGGGTAAAGCCAACACGTCTTTATCCTTGACTACTTTCCATCCATCATTTTCTGAAAAGCGCTTATCTTCAAGTATATAAGCAAGTGATCTTTCTGAGATAATTGTTATGACATTGTCAAACTGAATCAAATATTCATCATTATGTCTGGGATAAAGCTTAATATTCATCTTGATTCTCCAAAATATTACAAATACTGGTCTAAAATATTGTCTATTTTAATTTCGGAATTTAACCTGAACAGCGCTCCCAAGAAAATTCCGAGGCACTTTTTACATAAAGTTGAATTATAGATTATATGAATACATTTCTCATCCAGTACATTTACATGTGTATCATATATATTTGATTCATAAATCAACTCGCCTATATCCGTAAATACAGTTTTATATTGGAAATTAGATGACATTTCAACCTCATCTTTGCAAAAATTATCAATTTCATTCCAAAAATATGAAGAGTGTTGAGTTTTACTTATATCTTCAATTTTCTTTGCTATATCTTCAATAAACGATTTTATGAATATTTTTTTAGATATAATGCAGTTATGAACTTCAGAAAATTCTCCACAGATGGACTTACGAGAATTATAATGCAAAATATGCACTAAATAATTCTTTGACACACATAGCTCTATCTGATTCTTCATTTTATTAGCTTCCAGAAATTCAACAACACTTTTCATTGAGATATCTCCTCTAAGACATGCTTTAGCTCTTGCAAATTCCTCATAATCAAATAAAAAATGCAATCAAGCTTATAATTGTCAAAACTACTAATTGTATGATTTCGGACAAATAAATGCCTAAATCTGCGTAATTCATCGAATACTAAAACAATATTTTCACTTAGCTCAAAATATTGTTTAGCTGCTTCCACTACATTTTTATGATAGCTTTTCACATTGTCTGAGCGTAGGGTTTTGCTGTCTATGTACTTTTCCAAAGATTCCTCAATGGAAATATAAAATCTGTGAAATAGCAAAGCTTTTCTGCAATCATCGTAACTTTCATAGCTGGTTGTCAACATTTTTAGTGACTATATATATTCTATCAGCTGGTCACCACATGCTGAATAATAGTTGTCGCTGTCACTGCAGGTTACGAAGCAGTTCTTCAAACAAATCCCGGGCTGTATCATATTCGAAATTATCCACCTTTTTCATGAACTCCTCCACCTTTTGTCCGCCCCCTCTGGCTTTCATATAGCTGCTGACTCTGCTCAGCAGTTCATACTCGATAAACTCGCTGTTATTTATGCCCTTGCTCAAGGCGTTTATATCCTCCTGGATGCCGGAAAAGTCGGTCTCCTGCAGCCGGGATGTTTCTTCATGCAGACCTGACAGAGCCCCCATGGCCTCTTCCAGGGAGTCCTGCAGTTCCTGAAGCAAGTCCTCACGCACTGCAAGACCTTCTTTCAGGTCCTTATCGATTTTTGTGGCCGCTTCCTGAACGCGAAAAGCCCCCAGAGTCCCTGCAATTCCCTTGAGAGTGTGGGCCATGCGTCTGCCCTCTTCCGGGTCCTCCGCCCTGAGAAGAGACAGACCGGGCAGGTATTCCTTGATGATGCTGTCTTTAAACCTGGACAACATCCTGCTGTAAAACACCTGGTCGCCATCAGCCCTGTGCAGTCCGGTTTTCAGGTCAAAACCCGGCAAGGCCTTTTCAGGACCAGCCCAGGCATCCTTTTGAGACTCAAGCTCACTGGGGACATTTTCCCCGGGTTCCAGCCACTGAGCCAGCACCCGGTAAAGTTCTTCACTGTCTATGGGCTTGCCCAGGTGGTCGTTCATTCCGGCCTCCCTGCTCTGGCGCACGTCATCCTGCATAACTGCCGCAGTCAAGGCAATGATGGGCAGGTCAGGCCGGCTTTTGCGGATTTCCCGGGCTGCATTATAGCCGTCCATAACCGGCATCTGAAGATCCATCAGGACCAGGTCCGGGTTATGGATGAAGACTTTTTCCACACCCTGGGCACCGTCTTCAGCGGTCACCACACTGGCACCTGTCTTTTCCAGAAAATTAAAGGCAACTTCAAGATTAATTTCGTTGTCTTCCACTAAAAGTATCGTTTTGCCCTTGAATGATGGGGCTTTGAAGATATATCCGGTTCTGGGCTGGATACTTTCCCTGTCCGCCCGGATCATGGCATCAAAAAGAGAAGATGCCGTCACAGGCTTGGAAAGAAAATCCGCGACCAGCCCCTCATCAATCTGAATCTCATCCCTGTTGTAGGCGCTCAACATCAGGATAGTGGGCGATGTAGCAGCCAACCGGCCCTTTCTTTTAAGGTCCTGTATCCTCCTGCTGGTCTCCAGGCCGTCCATTTCAGGCATATTCCAGTCCATAAGGATAAAATCATAGGGCCGTCCCTTGTCTTCGGCTTCCAGCATAAGCTTCAGGGCTTCCTGTCCGCTTGCGGCTTCAACAACATGAAAGAGGCAGCTTTCCAGTATTTCACTGATAATCTTCCGTGCACCGTGGTGATCATCCACAACCAGTACTTTTTTTCCAGCATATTCCTGACATTCATTTTCATCAATGATATCCTGGTCCAACGACAGGTTCAAATTAAAATAGAAACTGCTGCCTCCGCCCTGCGTAGAGGTAAACCCGAGGTTTCCTCCCATTATTTCCACCAGCTTGCGGCTAATGACCAAACCCAGTCCGGTACCGCCGTACTTGCGTGTGGTGGATGTATCCCCCTGAGAGAAAGACTGGAAAAGATGCTTCTGCTGAGTCTCATCCATGCCGATGCCGGTATCTTTGACTGCAAAACACAGCTCAGCCCTGTCCCCTTGCAGGGATTCGAGTGAAATATCCAGTTCCACGCTACCCTTTTCGGTAAACTTCATGGCGTTGCTGGTAAGGTTGGTCAAAACCTGGCCCAGGCGCAGGGAATCCCCCACAAGCCTTTTAGGAACATCCGGATCCACCCGCAGAAGCAGTTCCAGGCCTTTGGCAGAAGCTGCAGAACCAAAAAGGGCTACCACCTGATCCAGAAGTTCATCCAGATGAAAACTCCTTTCTTCCAGCTCAAGCCTGCCGGCCTCTATCTTGGAGTAATCCAGAATGTCGTTGATTATTCCCAGCAGCATTCTTGAAGAATTATGTATCTTCAGCAGGTAGTCCTGCTGCTTTTCGCTCAGTTCCGTCTGCAGTAAAAGCTGGCTCAGGCCTATGACGGCATTCATAGGGGTGCGGATCTCGTGGCTCATATTGGCTAGAAACTCACCCTTGGCCCGGCTGGCGGACTTCGCCGCATCCATGGCCTGCTGCATGGCCTCCCTGGCCCTTACCTCCTCGGTAATATCCAGCCCTGCCCCCCGGTAGCCTACCAGGCACCCATCCTGGTCAAACATGGGCACACCAGTTACCCGCTGGCAGATAACACCGCCGTCAGGCAACAGCGACCTGTGCTCCAGGTTTGAAAAGGATTCACCTTTTTTTGCCTTGTCCAGAAAATAGTTTACCACCTTTTCCTGCTCTTCCCGGGGGATAAAATCAAAGGGTGAGCTGCCAATGATTTCATCCAGGGGCCTTTTCAGCACCTGAGATATTCTTTCAGTGGCGAATGTGTAAACACCGTCCACATTATTTTCCCAGATATACTCTCCAGCGGCCTCGGCTACGTCCTTGAAGCGCTGCTCACTGTATCGAAGGGCCTCTTCAGTCTGGATACGATCGGTGATATCCCTGGCAGCTGAATAAATCAGGCTTCCATGTGCATGGGAGCGCCACTCTATATAGCGGTAACCTCCGTCACTGCAGCGGTAACGGTTTACAAAATTCAGGACACTCTCTCCTTTGTCCAGGCTGGAAATGGCTTCCAGGGTTTTATCCATATCCTCTGGATGCACAAAATCCAGAAATTTTCTGTTTTCCAGCTCAGAGGGGATATACCCGAGGATCTCGCCCCAGGCCTTGTTGAGTTTGATGAACCTGCCTTCCAGGTCGGCTATGCACAAAAGATCAAGAGATACATGAAAAAAACCTTCCAACTCTCTAGTCTTGCCTTCAAGCTCTTTTTGTGTATTTTTCTGCAGGGAAATATCCGCTATAAATCCATGCCAGACCACTGTTCCTTCTTCTGTTTTGTGGGGGGAGGCTCTTCCCAGAAGCCATTTTTCCTCTCCACGGGCAAGTACAACCCTGTACTCGGCGGTCCAGGGAGTAAGACTGTGTGCCGACTCCAGGATAGAATCCAGAACTCTTTCACTGTCTTCAGGATGAAGAAGTTCAAAAACAGGCGAAGCATCCTCCCTCACCTCTTCAGGCTCAATCCCATAAACCTGGCGGATACCTTCGCTGGCGTAGGGAAAAGAAAACTTACCCTGTGGAGTCAGCTTGAACTGATATACTACACCCGGGACCTGTGAAGATATTTTTACAAGACGATCATAAAGCTCTCCTGCCTGCCTTTCGGCTTCTTTGGTCTGGGTTATATCCCTGAAAAAGGCCAGAAAAACCTGTTTTTCTTCTAGTGCAGCCAGTTTTACAGTTACCAGAACGTTTTTTATGGAACCGTCCCTGGCTTTGTGCAGGGTCTCAAAGTCATCACGGCCTGTTTCAAGGATTTTAAAAATGTGTGCCCGAGTCTGTTCCGGAGTTTCCAGGGCCTCATAATCGCTTATTCTAAGACCGAGAAATTCTTCCCGGGTATAGCCCAGGTTTTCATGGGCGGCCTGGTTGAAATCGATGGGAAGAGCAGTCTCAGGATCGATGAGCACAATTCCGTCCGGGGAAAGATCAAAGATTTCCTTGTAAATCGTGGTAGTGACCATTGATTCGCCTTCTTTTGCATATTGACCGGCCAGTCAAAAGTTATTCCGTAACACTACAGCGAAACTTATAAAATACAGTATGGTATCTCAATTGGGGACAGGCACCCCCGCACTTATTTTTATTACAAATGATCTTGGTTTTATTGGAAAAAATAAGTGCGGGGAGAGCCAGTCCCCGGAGGTCAATAAATAAGTTTCGCTGTAGTGCTGAACTGTTACGGAAATATATTTCATGGCAGCAATTCATGACTTCAGGATATTCTTTATCTGTTGCAGTTCATCTTTAATGCTTTGGAGGATCCCGGCCATGCGGGCTTCTTCTGCCAGGCGCATCTTTGCACCTTCGATGGTAAGCCTGTCCTTATATAGAAGTTGTTTTATACGGGATAGTATCTTGATATGCTCAGGAGTGTAAAGGCGCTGGCCTTTGGGAGTGCGCAAGGGCCGCAACTGAGGAAATTCGCTCTCCCAGAATCGCAGAACGTATGGTTCAAGTTCCAGTAGTTCGGCGGCCTGGCCGATTTTGAGGTTTTCTTTTTCCGCTGGCATGGAATACAGATTAACCATGCCTCAATAAAAATCAAGGAAATCCCACGGGTAGCTTTTTCAGGAGCAGGTCAACCATTTTTTGCTGCTCCCTGTCCACCTCGCTGTCCTTGAGGGTTCTGTCGGGATGGCGGTAAGTCAGGCGCAGGGTAAATTTTTTCTCCTGCTGCTCCTGGGGAAGGTACATATCCACCAGGGATACGTCTTCGAGTATGGCCACACCGGCATTCTCCACCACCTCCAGCACCTGTTGATACCCCAGTTCCAGGGGAGCGACTACGGTCATATCCCTTTTGACCACCGGGAACCTGGGCAGGGCCTGAAACTGGGGCTTTACCCCGGAGCATAACTCATGCAGCTTATCCAGGTCCAGATCGGCAAACCAGATATCCTTCCTGGCCTTGTATACCCTGGACTGTTCCGGACGCACCCGGCCCAGCAGGCCAATTTCTTTTCTATGGTACACGCACCGCACGGCTGGCTCCAGATACGAATGGTTCTCCTGCAGAACAAAGTGGCCCTCAAAGCTTCCAAAGGACTGCAGCAGATTTTCAACCAGGCCCTTTAAATCATAAAAATCCACGTCATCCTGGGGGTAGGGCCAGTGGCCGCGGTGCCTGCGCCCATAGAGCATCAGGGCCAGGCGGTTATTTTCCCGCACCCCGGTCTCGGAGGTCTGGTCCTGCACAAAACTGCGGGCCGTTTCAAAAAGCCTGAGCCTGGTATTGCCCTGGCCCAGATTATGCTTAAGGGTATACAACAGGCCCGGGAGCAGGTGAGAGCGCATCACGTCCTGCTCTTCACTAAGGGGATTGAAGACCCTTACCCTGCCTTCCAGTGGAATTCCCAGAAAATCCAGATCAGTCATGCCCACAAAGCTGTAGTTGATGGTTTCCTGCAGACCGAGGCCCCTGGCCCACTGTTTTATGCTGTCTAAAAACTCATATTCGTGGTCAGCCTCTCCCTGTTCCAGGGACTTCTGCACTTTCGGCAGATGTTCCGGAGTTTTGTCCAACCCGTATACCCGTCCGATTTCCTCTATAAGATCCACTTCCCGGGTAATGTCGGGGCGGTAGGTGGGAACTGTCACCTGCATTGTTCCACTCTCTTCCTGGATCTGACAGCCCAGAGAAGTCAAAACCCGACGGCAGTATTCCTGGTCCACGTCCAGGGCCAGCAGACTGTTGGCACGCTCCCTGCGAAAACCCACCTGCAGGGGCTTGCAGGGTCTTGGCTCGGATTTAGCCACCCCCTTGTAAACCCTGCCGCAGCCCAGTTCAGACATTAGTTGCGCTGCCCGGTCCAGGGCAAAAGGAGCCCCGGCCTGGTCCACGCCACGCTCAAAACGGAAAGAAGACTCGCTGTGCAGGCCCAGTCTTCTGGCGGTCTGTCTGATGTTCAGGGGATTGAATACGGCGCACTCCAGCAGGACCTCGGAACTCCTGTCATTTATCTCGGTGTTGGCCCCGCCCATGACTCCTGCCAGGGCCACGGGCTTTCGGGTGTCCCTGATGAGAAGATCCCGGTCATTTAACTCCCTTTCCTGGTTGTCCAGAGTAGTGAACCTGGATCCAGAATGCGCCCGGGCCACCCTGATCCAGTCCCCTTCCAGGAGTGTGCGGTCAAAGGCGTGCAGGGGATGTCCAAGCTCCAGCATGATATAGTTGGTTACGTCCACGATGTTGTTGATGGGTCTGACTCCTACGGCCATGAGGCGATGACGCATCCAGGCCGGGCCAGGCCTGATGTGGCACCCGGAAATTATTCGGGCCTGATACAGGGGACACCCGGCTGGATCTTCAATCTCGATTTGAACTTCGTCTGTACAATCCCTGTCACCGTCTTCATACAGATTCAGAACCGGCATGTTAAGCGGAAGGTCAAACAGGGCGGCTACTTCCCTGGCCAGCCCCAGAACGCTCAAGCAGTCCGGCCTGTTGGGGGTAACCCCGATATCCAGGACGAATTCTTCCAGGCCCAGGGCATAGCTGAGCCCTGTGCCTGGCTTAATGCCGTCATTCAAAACCATTATGCCGGCTGAGTCTTGGCCTAGTTCCAGTTCTGTCTCGGAGCAGATCATTCCCTGTGAGGTCTCCCCCCTGATGCGGGTTTTGCGGATTTCCTGACCGCCGGGCAGCTTTGTGCCTTCCAGTGCCACGGCCACGTTTTGCCCTGCCTCAACGTTGGGAGCCCCGCACACTATATTCAGGCTGTCCGGACCGCCTACGTTCACGCTGCAAAGAGACAGCTTGTCCGCTCCGGGATGCTGTCTTTTTTCTATCACCCGGCCCACCACCAGGGGCGAAAGATGCGGGAAAGGCCTGATGATCTCTTCCACCTCCAGGCCTACCATGGTCAGCCTGTGGGACAGTTCGTCGATGCTGCCTTTATATGGAGTAAACTCCCGCAGCCAGGATAAACTTAAAAGCATCTGCTGGATCCTTGAAAATGAATGTTAGTGGCTTTCTCCTGAGACCCTGCCTGCCCGGTTAATCAAATCCGAAGGATTTCCTGCAAAGCAGGGTTTAACTGGGGTCATAAAAAACAAGGTAAATATTCACCAATTTTATCAGATGGTGGATAGCACTACAGCGAAACTTATATATTGACCTCCGGGGACTGGCTCTTTTGCCGCCTGATTTTTTGTTCAATTGCAAGTTTTCAATCGGCAAAAGTGCCTGTCCCCAATTGAGACAGGTTATAAATTTTAGAAGTTTCGCTGTAGTGATAGTTACAAAACAAGAAAAATTTCGAACAGAGACGGGATTTCAACGCCTGGTACTGGGTTGTTATACCCTGAGGCCTCAGGCGAACTGGTTCAAAAACCTGATGTCGTTTTCAAAAAACATGCGCAGATCATTGATCCCGTACTTAAGCATGGCCACCCTCTCCACACCCAGGCCGAAAGCGAATCCTGTATAAATGTCCGGATCGTAGCCCACCTGCAAAAAAACCTCGGGATCGATCATGCCGCAGCCCAAAACTTCCACCCACCCGGTTTCCTTGCAAACCCTGCAGGTGCTGCCGTCCTGGTTTCTGCCCTGTCCCTGACACATGACGCAGCTGATATCCACTTCTGCACTGGGTTCAGTAAATGGAAAAAAACTGGGCCGGAAACGCACCTTGACATCAGGATCGAAAATTCTCTGGGCAAAAGCAGTCAGGGTGCCTCGCAGATCCGCCATGCTGACATGGGTATCCACAAGAAAACCTTCTATCTGGTGAAACATGGGAGTGTGAGTCAGGTCTGAATCCCGGCGGTACACTTTGCCCGGGGCGATGGCCGCCAGTGGAGGGCGTCTTTTCTCCATGGTGCGGACCTGCAGGGGAGAGGTATGGGTGCGAAGCACCAGGGACTTTGTGATGTAAAGAGTGTCCTGCATATCCCTGGCAGGATGTCCAGGGGGCAGGTTCAGGGCTTCGAAATTATAAAAATCAGTCTCCACCTCCGGACCCGTGACTATGTCAAACCCCAGACCGACAAAAATATTGCTTATGTCCTGAATGACACGGGTCACGGGATGCAGTGACCCCATATCCGGGGTCCGCCCCGGCAAAGTAGGGTCAAAGGTTATATCTCCGCCTGCAGCCGCCTGTTTTTCCAAAGCCTCTTTCCTGTTTTCCAGGATCCTGTTCAGTTCAGTCTTGACCTCATTGGCGGTCCTGCCGGTCCCGGGCCTGTCCGCAGGGTCCAGTTCCGGCAGCCTGGACATGATCCGGGCCAGCTTGCCCTTCCGCCCCAGGAAGACTACCCTGGCATCTTCAAGCTCCTGCAATGAAGAAGCCTGATTCAGAATATGTTCAAATTCCTGAATCAGGCTTTTCAGGCTGTTATTCAGCTCCTGGACGGTGTTCATCAGTCTGCACCGGTCCTGGCTACCTCCGCCAGCCGGGCAAAAGCAGTCTTTTCATGTACCGCCATATCCGCAAGCACCTTGCGGTTGAGCTCCACCCCGGCCTTGCTGAGCCCGCTCATAAAACGACTGTAGGACATGCCGTGCTCTCTGGCGGCGGCGTTGATGCGGATTATCCACAATTTGCGGAAATCGCGTTTTTTCTGCCTTCGGTCCCGGTAGGCATAACAAAGGGCCCTTTCCACCGTCTCTCTTGCAGTATAATAGAGCCTGCTCCTGGATCCGCGATAACCCTTGGCCATTTTCAAATATTTCTTGTGCCGCCTGTTGGCGGTCTGACCTCTTTTGACCCGCATAAATATCTCCCCCCTGTGGGTGTTTTCTTAAATTCAGTTTGAAGCCGGGTAAACTGTAAAACGGTATCCCGGCAAAACTAGAATGCATGTGGCAGCATCCTCTTCACAGAACGTATGTTGGCTTTATCCACCATCTTGGTTTTGCCCAGCCTACGCTTTCTTTTGGCGTTTTTTTTGGTAAGAATGTGCCGCTTATTCTGTTGCCGCCTCTTGACCTTGCCGCTTCCTGTAATGGAAAAACGCTTGGCCGCGCAACGTTTGGTCTTGATCTTGGGCATTGTAATCCTCCTGGCTTTATAATCTTGAACATGCAGTATCTGTTTAGCGCTTTTAAGGTAAGCAGGGGACAGGCACCACCCGCACTTATTTTTCAGTAATGATCTTCACATCAGCTAAAAATAAATGCGGGGAGAGCCAGTCCCCATGCCACATCCTTGAGGTAAGCAGGGGACAGGCACCACCCGCACTTATTTTTCAGTAATGATCTTCACATCAGCTAAAAATAAGTGCGGGGAGAGCCAGTCCCCATGCCACATCCAATGGAATCAAAAGATACCGGATCAGGTTTTTTTAACATTGACCGGGGTCAGTAAAAGATGCATGGTCCTGCCTTCGTAGCGCGGCTCCTGCTCCACCCTGGCCAGGTCGGAAGTCATCTCGACCACCTTGTCCAGTATATCCGCACCCCGGTCCTTGTGGGCCATTTCCCTGCCCCTGAAAAAAACAGATACTTTAACCCGGTCTCCCTCTTCAATGAACTTGCGGATATGGCGAACCTTGGTGTTAAGGTCATTTGCATCGGTTTTGGGACGAACCTTGATTTCCTTGAGCTGAACCCTGGACTGCTTTTTCTTGGCTTCCTGCTTTTTTTTCTGTTGCTGATACTGGTATTTGCCGAAATCCATTATACGGCAGACCGGTGGATCAGCATTAGGTGCCACTTCGACCAGATCATACCCTGAGTTTTGGGCCATGTCCAGGGCCTGACCAGTATCCATGATACCCATCTGCTCTCCGTCATCACTTATCACACGTACTTTTCTCGCCGTAATCTGTTTGTTGCGGCGAGCCTTAGTAGAGGTATCTATAACTCAACCCTCCCTTCTTAAACGGTTCATCCATGTCCTGAAATATCTGTTCCGCCACTTCCTGAATGCTCATAAGGCCCAGGCTCCTGCCCCCCCTTAAACGCACGTTAAGCCCGGAATTGGCAACCTCCTGGTCCCCGGCGACCAGCACATAAGGAATCTTTTCCATCTGGGCTTCGCGTACCTTGTAGCCCAGTTTTTCGTTGCGGTCATCGACTTCTATGCGAATGCCTTTTTGCCTTAATTCATCTGCACACTCGTGAATATAATGTGACTGAACATCTGTAATATTCATAAGACGGGCCTGCACCGGGGCCAGCCATGTGGGGAAGGCTCCCCCGTAATGCTCTATCAGCACACCCATGAAGCGCTCAATTGCACCCAGTACCACCCGATGCAGCATTACAGGCCTGTATTTTTGACCATCCTCTCCGGTGTATGTGAGATCAAAACGTTCTGGGAGGGTAAAATCGCATTGCACTGTGGCGCATTGCCACTTGCGGTCCAGGGCGTCCTTGAGTTTGATATCGATCTTGGGACCGTAAAACGCGCCATCTCCTGGGTTGATGCCATAGGGCATATCCAGGGCATCCAAAGCGCTGGTCAAAGCATTGGTGGACTTTTCCCAGGCATCACCTGATCCGATGGATTTTTCCGGTCGGGTGCTCACCTCCACCACGTATTCGAACCCGAAAAGCCCCATGACATCCCGTACAAAATTGACCACCCCGGTAATCTCTTGCTGCAGTTGATCCGGTCGACACAGGATATGTGCATCATCCTGAGTGAACTCCCGAACCCGCAGAAGGCCGTGCAACACACCGGATTTTTCGTGCCTGTGAACCCGGCCCAGCTCAAAATAACGCAGAGGCAGATCTCGATAACTCCTCAACCTGGATTTGTAGATAAGCATATGAGAGAGGCAGTTCATGGGTTTTATACCGTAAACCTGCTCATCTATCTGGGTGAAGTACATATTTTCCCGGTAATTGTCGTAATGACCGGACTTTTCCCAGAGCTCCTGACGCAGGATCTGGGGCCCCTGAACCACATGATACCCCCGGCGCAGATGCTCCTTGCGCTCGAAATCTTCAAGTATGGTGCGGATCAAAGCCCCCTTGGGATGAAAAAGGGGCATGCCTGGACCGGCCTCTTCGCTGAAGCTGAACAGGTCCAGTTGAACGCCTAGCTTACGATGATCTCTTTTCCTGGCTTCTTCCAGCCTGGTCAGGTGCTTTTTCAAATCCTTCTGGGAGGCAAATGCTGTCCCATAAATCCTCTGCAGCATGGGGCGCTTTTCATCCCCCCGCCAGTACGCCCCGGCCACGGAAGTCAGTTTGCAGGCCTTTACATAACCAGTGCTGGGCAAATGCGGACCCCTGCAAAGATCAATAAAGTCTCCATGTTTATATAAAGATACCTGATCCTCTTCCAGTTCATCCAGGATTTCCAGCTTGTAGGTCTCATTGAGTTTTAAAAAGACCTTTTTTGCTTCATCCATGGACATCACCAGCCTCTCAAAGGGCAGGTCCTTTGAGATGCTTTCAGACATTCTGGCCTCTATCTTTTCCAGGTCTTCAGGTGTAAAGGGACGTTCAAAATCAAAATCGTAATAAAAGCCATGCTCTATGTCCGGGCCTATTGTAACCTTGGCCGAAGGAAAAAGGGCCTTGACCGCCTCGGCCATAATATGGGCCGCACTGTGCCGCAAAACCTTGAGCCCTTCCAGACTGGACAGGGGCACAGGGTCCATAACCTCACAGTGCTCGTCCACCTGGGAGCTTAAGTCGTACAGGCGGTCCCCACAACGGCAGGCCACCATTTCTTTAATTTTTTTCCCGGACAGGGCCTTGGAAAGGATTTCCCGGCAGGTAGCCCCGGTACTCAACTGGATCTCTTCCGGGGCTCCGGACACTTTAACCATTTTTTCTCCAGTTTATAAACAGATAAGGGAGGCTTGAGGACCTCCCTGACTATACAGTAGGCGTGGTAGGCGCGAGGAGATTTGAACTCCTGACCCCTTGCGCGTCAAGCAAGTGCTCTCCCCCTGAGCTACGCGCCTGTAAAGCTGTTGAACGCTGTTTTCTAGCAGCATAGGCCGGAACGTGTCAAGAAAATAATATTGCCGGGTTTGATAATTCTTGAGTTCTAGCTTTGCTGTTAAAATAACTCCACCCGGAGAATCCTGTTCAAGGCTCGACTTCCGGTAACCATTCAGGAGGTGCCGCAATCGGCCCGGGGACAGTCCCGCACTTATTTTATTATGATGAACGATATTCAGCTGTTGGCGTTGAAAAAATAAGTGCGGGACAGTCCCCAGGCCTGATGCCAGTAATCATCACCGAGGACCCCCCTGAATGGTTACGACTTCCGGGGCAAGTCGCAGGGCCAGGTCAAAGGCCTTTTCCAGACTTCTGGGGCTGGCCTTTCCAGTACCCACCAGCTCATAACCTGTGCCGTGATCTACAGAAGTACGAACCACAGGCAATCCCAAAGTGACATTTACGCACTGGCCGAATTCCACAAGCTTGAGCGGGGCCAGCCCCTGATCATGGTACATGGCCAGCACAGCTGAGAATTCTCCCTTCATTGCCCTGTAAAATACAGTGTCCGCCGCAAAAGGTCCCTGAACATTAATATACTCCCTCTGAGCCTGCTCTATAGCCGGCATAACAACATCCAGCTCTTCGGAGCCCGTCCTGCCCTCTTCTCCGGCATGGGGATTAAGCCCGCAAACCGCCAGGGGTTTATGATCCACCCCCAGCCTGACCATAAAAGCATGAGTAAGCCTCAGACAACGAAGTATCTTCTTTGATGATACTACTGCCGGAACCATATATAATGGAAGATGAGTTGTTACCAGGCTCACCCGTAACCTGTCGCCGCAAAGATGCATGCACACCTGATCCTGAGCCATGCCGAACTGATGGGCCAAAAATTCGGTATGACCAGGAAAGTCAAACCCGGCCTCCTGTAGAAGCTGTTTGTTCAAAGGACCAGTCGTCAATACGCTGTCATGATTGTTTTTCAAAAAAAGCGAGGCCGCGGAAAGCGCTGCACCAGCTGCATAACCTCCAGACACATCCTTCCGGCCGGGCATAGGCTCAAAGTTTTCCAGTCCAGCGGGCTGATACAGGTAAACACCTGTTTCTAAAGAATCAATCCTCTCCAGGTCGTCTATCCTGGTCCAGAATTTCCTTCTTTGCAACAGCCCGGCATGATACTCCAGAGCCTTTTCCGGACCCATAACCAGGATGGCATGCTCCCGGGTAAGTCTGTCCATTTGAGCCAGCATGAGAAGTTCAGGGCCAAGGCCGTTGGGATCACCAATAGTATACAAAACAAATGACATGAACTAATCTTTATGCATCTGTAAAAAGTCGGGGAATGAAAAATTCACAAATCAACAATCTACATAACTCTTTGATTTTACAGCCTGTCACGCCTGTGGCGTGATGAAATAACTCCTTTGAGTTCCCGAAGGGATTTCACTGGGGACCTCTGACCTCTGATCTCTGACGTCTGTGACTGCAAAAATGACTTTTTGCAGTCACATCAATCTTGGGGGGAATGTTTAAGGCACTCCTCGTAGAAAAGACATCCATGCTGGTCACATTGTCCTTCCACCGCCCTGGCAAAGCATTCCATATTTCCTTCTGAGTGCTGAATCAACCTTATTGCACTCACCTTGGTCACATTTTTGGGCATTTTGACCTCTCTCTCCCTGGCCAACTGCCAGATATCCTTCATCTTCATTTAATCACCTCCCCGCAGTCTATTATCCAGCTCAACTGCTATAATATTATTGTGACTTACTCCTGAAACCCTGCCTGCCCCGTTAAACAACGCTGAAAGCGTTCCTGCGGAGCAGGGTTTAACTGGGGGTCACAAAAAAATAAGAAAAATTTGAGCCATGACCGGGGTTCAGCACTTGGCACTGGGACTGTTTCATTTTTGGACACTAAGCTCAGGTGCTCCCCCCGCCGCGCAAGCGGCTGATGCCTTTTCCTTGCGGGTTCTTATTCCCGCAAGGAAAAAA